>NZ_JBEXID010000128.1:0-13733 GCF_040608395.1 Streptomyces sp. NPDC005181 | reverse complement strand
CGCGCTATACCCTCATTATAAACCCGCCGCGTTTATTATTCTCACTTCTCCTGGGGCCCCACCCCCCCCCCACACGCGTCCTCCACCCGCGGTGCGGGTCGCCGACGGTGCGGCAAGGACTCATTCGGCGGCGCGCAGCGTGGTCACACGGAATTGTCACCTGCTGACGGCCGTGCGGGAGCGCACGTCCGCGCGTGTGTCCGAGGGCGGGCCGGGCGGCAACTGACCGGCTCGGCTCGGCACGGAGGCCGATGAGGACAACCCGTGGTCCGTCCTGCGGGCTTCGGCTCCGTCAGTGATTCCCGTCGGTGTCGGCAGCATGAGGACGGGCCTCAGTGGCGATGACAGCCGCCTGGATGCGGCGTTCCACACCCAGCTTCGCAAGCAGCCGCGAAATGTGGTTCTTCACGGTCTTTTCCGAGAGGAAGAGCTGCTGGCCGATTTGGCGGTTCGTCATTCCCTCGCCGATCAGGACCAGGATCTCGCGCTCGCGCGGGGACAGCCCCGACAGGGCGTCATCCGCAGCACAGACAGGGGCGTCGTCGCGCCGGAGCGTCCTCATCAGACGTGTGGTGGTGGCGGGATCGAGCATGGACTGGCCCGATGCGACGGCCCGGACCGCCGTGACAAGGTCGGATCCCTTGATCTGCTTGAGTACGTATCCCGAGGCGCCGGCCATGATCGCGTCCAGCAGCGCGTCGTCGTCGTCGAACGAGGTGAGCATCAGACAGGCCAGGCCGGGCATGCGGGATCGCAGTTCTCGGCAGACGGTGATGCCGTCACCGTCCGGCAGACGTACATCCAGGACTGCTACGTCCGGCCGTAGCGCGGGGCCGCGGGCGAGCGCATGGTCGGCGGTGCCGGCTTCACCGACGACCACGATGTCCGGCTCGGTGTCAAGCAGATCACGCAGGCCCCGGCGTACGACTTCGTGATCGTCGAGCAGGAACACCTTGATGGGTGCTGATTCCGAGAACTCGGGTGCGTCATCCATGATTGCCCCTTGCCCGCTCGTGCGTTTCGGCCCTTGGAGCCTTGCCCTTTCTGGTGGCGCCGGGGCAGAACGGCTCAACGTCGTGTGCCGTGGAGCCTGCGTGCTCCCCGACGGGACGGCTGGGTTCCCATTCAACATCGACAATGCCCGGTACCGCGCGCACCGGCCCGGAGCCCTCGTCCTGCGGGCGTAATTCCACTGTCGCTCTCCGGCCGGCTTCGCCGATTGGGCCGGTGCACCCGTTCTGGGTACCGACCGGCCCATGCACGTCCGCCGCACTCCGGCACAGGATGGGCAGTGGAAGGGCAGTACGGAGCAACGCGCACCAGGGAGCGATCGCGATGAAGGCATTCGTTTTCCACGGGCCGGGCAAGAGTTCCTGGGACGAGGTACCGGACCCGGATATCGAGGACGCGTCGGACGCCATTGTCCGAGTCGGCACGACAACGATCTGCGGCACCGATCTGCACATCCTCAAGGGTGACGTACCCGAGGTGTCGCCGGGCCGGGTGCTCGGCCATGAAGCCGTCGGGGAAATCGTAGAGGTGGGCGACGATGTGCGGACGGTCCGTCCTGGGGACCGGGTGCTGGTGTCCTGCATCTCCTCGTGCGGCCGTTGCCGCTTCTGCCGTGAGCAGCGGTACGGGCAGTGCCAGGACGGTGGCGGATGGGTACTGGGACACCTGATCGACGGCACGCAGGCCGAGTACGTGCGCATCCCGTACGCCGACCTGTCCGTGTACCCGCTGCCCGCCGCGGTGGACGACAAGGACGGGGTCCTGCTCTCCGACATCTTGCCCACCGCCTATGAGGTGGGGGTGCTCAACGGCGGCGTCCGCCCGGGCGACACCGTGGTCATCGTCGGCGCCGGCCCGATCGGACTGGCCGCCATTGCCACCGCGCGACTGTACTCCCCGGGGCGGATCATCGTGGTGGACCTGGCGCAGTCCCGGCTGGAGGCGGCACGTGCGCTGGGGGCGGAGGCCGTGGTCAACGCGGGAGAGGATCCTCAGCAGCTCGTCGAAGACCTCACCGAAGGCCTCGGGGCCGATGTGGCCATCGAAGCGGTCGGCGTACCGGACAGTTTCGAACTGTGCACGAGGGCGGTCCGCCCGGGTGGGCGTGTGGCAAACGTCGGGGTGCACGGCAAGCCCGCAGACCTTCACCTGGAGGATCTGTGGATCAAGGACGTGACGATCACGACGGGGCTCGTGGACACATACTCCACGCCCGTCCTGCTGCGCCTGCTCGCCGCAGGTCGCCTGCCCACGGGCTCGCTGGTGACGCACCACTTCGACCTCGCCCAGATGGAGGAGGCGTACGAAGTGTTTGCCGCCGCAGCCGATACCGGCGCACTCAAGGTGGTGCTGGGCGGCGTGCAGCACGACATCGTCGATGTGCCCGCATGACCCTCGATCGATCGCCTCGTCACTACTGGGGCTGTGGCACCACTGCGACCGGACAGTGCGCATGGTGGAGTGCCGCGTGGGCCGTCCGGCCGATCTGCAGGCCGACACGCCCGTGTCGGCGCGGCGCTCCCACGACGAGGAGGTCGGCGGCGGCAGAGCGGTGTACGAGCACCTGATGGGCCGGGCCTTCGACCGTGGAGTGGCGGACGGCGACATCGGGATGCTCGCCCAGGAACGGTCCGAGGGCCTGATCGAGCTCTGTTTCTGCGCGCATCTCGCGGGAGATGCCGGAGGTGCTCGTGTCGCGCCGGAGGCCGGTTCCCTCGTACGCGGGGCGACGCCAGGAGCGTACGGCGTCGATCTCACATTTCCGGACGGCAGCCTCCCGGAACGCGAACGCGACGGCAGCCGCTCCCTGCGCCGGATCGGCGACACCGAGGAGGATGCGGCCGTGCGCGCCGACCGTTCCTGGGGCATCGCCACGCACCACGACGACGGGGCAGTGGGCGCGGGCCGCCACGGCCAGACTGACCGAGCCCAGCAGGAGCTCCTTGAGCTGGCCGCGGCCTCTCGAACCCGTGACGAGCATCGTGGCCCTGTGTCCCTCGTCCAGCAGCGCGGTGACCGTGTCCTGCGCCAGCACCTCGGCCGTGACCCGCACATCGGGGTTGCGGACTGCGGCACGTGCGGCTGCATCGGTCACAATGCTGTCCGCCAGCACCTGCTCGGAGGGGCGTTCGAGGCTCTGTTGCAGGCTCGCCGCCTCGTATCGTTCCCATCGGGAGACGTACACGATGCGCAGCGGGAGCCCTCGGCGGGCCGCCTCGTCCGCAGCCCAGTCGACTGCCCGGAGACTGGAATCCGATCCGTCCACGCCCACGACCAGGGGCAGCTCCATCGTCCCCACCGCCTTTCTTCCCGCGGCTGGAAGAGCCCCGTGCCGCCACCGTGACACCCGCACGTGACCCGCGGGAGGGGCGATCGGTACCCAATGGGGGACGTTCGGCCCTACGCGAGCGGCAGTTGCCCGGAGCCTCAAACGCAGCGCCGACAGATGCGGCCGACCCTCTCGGCGGTGAGCCGGACAGCCCGTAGGGCCGGTCGGTCCCCCGGTCGCCCCCGTGCAGCCCCTGCGGACCACCGGAAAATCGGTGGAAACTGGTATCAGCTCCGTCGGAGAAGGCGTCGAGACGACCGGGACCGAGAAGGGACCATGCGCTTCTCGCCACCTCACCGACGAAGAATGCCGCCCCTGCGGAGGAGACCCGATCATGACCACTCCGACCCTGCGGTCGCTCGGCGCCGAGCACCGCGACCGGCTCATGCACTTCGCCCGGGAAGTGGCGTTCCCCGAAGGGGCACGCATCTTCGAAGAAGGACAGCGCGCCGACCACTTCTGGATCGTGCGGACCGGCACGGTCACTCTCGACTTCCGTGTGCCGGGACGCCCCCCGGCGGTCATCGAGTCCCTCGGCCAGGGTGAACTCATCGGCTGGTCCTGGCTGTTCAGCCCCTATGTGTGGCAGCTGGGGGCAGAGGCGATGACACCGGTACGTGCGTATGAGCTCGACGCGGCTCAGGTACGCCAGGCGTGCCAGTCGGATCCCGAGCTGGCCACCGCCGTGGCCCTGTGGGTCGCCCGGGTGGTGGCCCAACGGTTGCAGTCCGCCAGGGCCCGGCTGCTCGACCTGTACGCCCCCCACGGAAGTGGGCTGACCGATAGCACCTGAGCCGCCGCCCCGGCCGGGCGGACCGCCCACCTGTGGCTGAAGCGGGCTGCAGAGCGCTTACGGCAGCCGACGGTCTCACCGCGCGGTGCCGGGCGCGCTCGCGGCCGGTTCACGGTGCGGGAACGGTGATGACGGGGCAGGGCGCCCGGTGCAGCAGACCGTGGACCACCGATCCGAGCCGCATGCCGGTGTACCCGCCCTGCCCTCGCCGTCCGACCACGACAGCCAGGGCGCCCTCGGACGCCCGGGCGAGCTCTTCCACGGGGTGCCCGCGCACCACCTCGTGGGTGACGTGAACGTCCGGATACTCGGCGGACGGCCCGGCGATCGCCTCGGACAGCAGCTGGAGCCGCTCCGGCTCCGCCGAAGCCGGCTCCCTGAAGGAGACCAATGAGGGCTGCCGGACCAGCACGGCACGGACCTCGGCGCCGCGCAGGTCGGCCTCCTCGAAGGCGAAAGCCACAGCCGCGGCCGACGCCGTGCTGCCGTCGACTCCGACGACCACGTGGGGCGGCTCCTGGGTGGTGTGCTCGGGCTCCCGTACCACGACGACCGGACAGGGGGCCTGCGCACTGACCGGCACGGTCACCGAACCGGCGCTCAGGAATTCCGCAAGGCGGCCCAGCCCGCGCGATCCCAGCACGATCATGCGGGCCTGCCCGCTGTGCCGGCAGATCAGAGGGGCAGGCATTCCGTCCAGCAGCTCGGTGACCACCTTGAGGTCCGGATGCCGTTCGTGGATACGGGCTGCCGCCTGCGCGAGCGAGTCGTCTCCGTGGGCACGCAGAGCCAGATGCTGTGCGGTGCTGTCCACGTGGTGGCCGTGGTGCGTCGGAGGGACAGCCAGGAGGAGCCGCATGGACAGCCTTCTGCGGTGGGCCTCGTCGGCTGCCCAGATGAGCGGCAGGTCGAACGGTCTGTTCAGGTCGACACCGACGAGTACCTCGGAGTGGTCCAGGTTGCTGGTCATGACTTCTCCTGTTCGGGCCTTGTTCCAAGGGGGCATCCTTCACGTTGCCACCACGGCTTTGCGGCAGACGAGGGTCGGAGGGGCCCGGGTGGGGCCCGAAGGTCCCCCGACCGCCGCGCGGCGCGAAGGCCATGCCGGGCGCGCTGCTCAGCGGTCCGCTTCCGTGTCGGACAGAGGCACCCGCCACACAATCCTGGTTCCGCCGCCGGGCGGGGCGTCCTGACGGAACACGCCTCCCAGTGCGACGGCTCGCTCTTCCATGTTGTGCAGTCCACTTCGCGCAACTCCTGGTGGGACGCCCACTCCGTCGTCGGTGACAGTCAGTGTCAGCTCGCCTGCGGCCGCCTCGACGCGGACGTCGACGTTGCGAGCAGCGGCATGCCGGGCTGCGTTGCTCAGAGCCTCTCCCAGGACCGCGATGAGGGGACCGGAGACCGCCCGGGGCACTTCGGCGTCAATGGCACCGTCCACCCTCAGTGTGGGCCTGAAACCCAGCAAGGGCGCCGCGGTCTCGATGGCCGCGGCCATCTGACTCGTCACGGCGTGGGCTCGCCAGCCGTCTTCGTGGGTCCGCAGACCGAAGATGGTCGACCTGATGACCTTGATGGTGTCGTCGAGATCGTTCACGGCCCGTTCCAGGCGCTCTGCGGACTCCGGGTGCTGCACGAATTTGAGTGCACTCTGCAACGTCATACCGGTCGCGAACAGCCGCTGAATGGCAAGATCGTGCAGATCCCGGGCGATCCGGTCCCGGTCCTCGAGCAGGGCGATCTGCTCGGCGTCACTGCGCCGATCGGCGACTTCCATGGCCAGTCCCGCCTGCGCGGCGTAACCCGCCAGCTGCGCTATCTCAACGGGCTGGAACTCCGGCCGGCCGCCGCTGCGGGCCAGCAACAGAACTCCGCGGAGGCTCCCACGCTGTCCGACGGGCACCGCCACCGCCGACCCCAGCCCCTCGTACCGTGACGCGTCCTGACCCAGCCGCGGATCATGCGCGAGGTCACTGCTGACCAGCGGCTCCGCCGCCTCGAACGCAGCTCCGACGAAGTTCTCTCCCAGCCCCGGAATGTCGCCCCGCACCGGGCTGTCGGCGTCGATGGTGAGCGCATTGCGCAGCCGTCCGCCGTCCCCGGAGGGCACGGCCATCACCCCGAACTCCGCCGAGACGATCTTCATGGCGCGTTCGATGATCACCTTCATGACCTCGGTGCCGGACGCTCCCGACAGCAGGATGCTGGTCACCTCGGCGCTCGCTGCGTTCCACTGCTCGCGTCTCCGGGCCTCCTCGTACAGCCGCGCATTCTCGATCGCCACTCCCGCTGCGACCGCGAGAGTGGACAGTACCGCCTCGTCCTCGGCGTCGAACTCCCTCGCGCTCCGCTTCTCGGTGAGGTAGAGGTTGCCGAAGACCTCCTCCCGGACGCGGATCGGCACCCCGAGGAACGAGTGCATCGGTGGGTGATGGGCCGGGAAACCGTAGGACGACGGATGATCGGAGAGCTCCGCCAGCCGCAGCGGTGCCGGATGCCGGATCAGCTCTCCGAGAATGCCGTGCCCACTCGGCAGAGAACCGATCCGCTCCCGCTGCTCGTCGTCGACGCCGACCGTGAGGAACTCCGAGAGCCGGTCCTGATTGTTGATCACTCCCAGTGCGCCGTACCTGGCGTCCACGAGCTCGACAGCGGCCTCGACGATTCCGCGCAGTACCTGGGCGAGGTCCAGTTCCCTCCCGACCGAGAGAACTGCCTCGAGGAGACTATGCAGGCTGTCACGCGTTCCGCGTACGGCACTGATACGGACCTCCAGCTCGCGGAGAAGCTCGTCCAGAGGGAACAGCGCGAGGCCCTCGGCACCCGCCGCATGTTCTTCGCTCACCGCGACACCATCCCCTCCGGTCCGGTTGGCGCCTACTTCTCACGATAGGACTCCGGAGGAGATCGGGCCCGCCCCGCTGAGCCCGGCCACGCGGTCGGCAGACCACCGTGCCCGTCCCGTGGCCGGATTCCGGGAGGGGCTGAGCGGGGCGTGGACCGGGCCGATCGGCCCATGCGGCCTGCGTCGTTCCGGCACAGGATTGATGCTGAGGCCGAACGGCGCGAAAGCGCAGGACAGTGATTGCACCGACCATCAGAGGGATGTGCGCAGCATGTCGGAGGAAGAACCCCGCGAGCCCTCGCGCGAGGAAGGCACGCCGGCGCCGAGTGACGTGGGCCGGCGCGTTGCGGCACGTCGCAAAGAGCTGGGACTCAGCCAGCAGGAAGTGGCCGAGAGGTCCGGTTCGGCGACCACTTACATTCAGTACGTCGAGGAACACCAGGCCATGCCCGCTATGAGCTTCCTGCTGCGGCTGGCCAACGCTCTGGACACCACAGTCTCCGAGCTCACCGGCAGCAGTATGGATCTTCCGCCCGGCATCGGCCATGCGGGTTATCACTCGCAACTGATCGAACTGAGCGCTGATGAGTGCCGCGCGCTGCTCTCCACCCACGGGGTGGGGCGGATCGCAGTCTCCACGGCGGAGGGGCCGGCAGTTGTCCCGGTCAACTACGTGGTCGTCGGCAGCAGCCTGGCCTTCCGGACGGCACCCGGCTCCACGCCTGCCGCCGCAGCGGGTCACGTGGTCGCCTTCGAGGTCGACCACATCGACGACGCGCTGAGCCAGGGCTGGAGTGTTCTGGTCACCGGCACTGCGTCGACCGTGACCGACCCGAACGCCGTACAGCAGCTGAACGAGGCGGCGTACACGGACCCGTGGCCGGACGGACGCCGAGACCTGTGGCTGACCGTCGCTCTCACCCGGCTCACCGGCCGGCGCATCCACGTAGGCCGGAGCCACATCCCGCCTGGATGATCCGGGTGGCCCCGTACGGCGAGACGGGACCCTTTCGGACCGGCCCGGGTCCTGACCCCGCCGACGAGCGACCACGGGCGCTCAGCGCATGCGGCAAGGGGTGGGAGCTGCGCCGCCGACGGCGCAGCTCCCACCCGGTCCGCTACTTCCGCACGCCCACCGCGCGGATGATCTCCTGCTTGACCGAGCCGCCCCGGTCGTCGGCGGCCGAGGCCCGCACGGAGATGTACTGCGCGTCGTCCGGCACCCGCACGGAGCCGGCCCAGGCGGCGGGCTTGCCGCGTACGCCGTCGAGTTCGACGGACGTCCACGTCGCGCCGTCGTCGAACGAGACCTCCAGCGTGGAGCCGGTGATCCGCCCGGTGTCCGGCGCGCCCTTGACGTACTCGGAGAAGATCCCGAGATCCAGCCGCTTTCCGGCCCGCACATCACCATGCAGGTCGGTGTCGACGTCGAACCCGAGGTTGAGCATCGGCAGATACGTCCACCGGTCGGCCGGCGTGGCGGACGACTTGAAGGTCCATTCGGAGTGGCCCTTCGTGGCGAGCCGCCAGACCTCCGGGTCCAGGGTGGTGTCGGTGACCACCTTGAAGTCCTGCTCGGTCAGCTTGACGTTCCGGGCGTACGCCCCCGAGCTGGTCTTGCGGTCGACCCGCACCCCGTCCACGTACACCTCGGTGAACTGGGTCATCGAGCTCTCGTTCCACACATCACCGAAGCCGGTGTGGTCCGGTCCCGAGTCACCCCAACCCGGCGTGTTGAATTGCAGGTTGTTGCCCGCACGCTCCTGGCCCCAGCCGAGGCCGGTGCCCAGCCACGGGTGCCAGACCGGCTTGAACCAGTCGGTTCCGGAGCGCGTGCCGCCGCGGTAGTGCACGATGCCGCTGCGCTGCTCGATGGCGCCCGGGCCGTTGGACATGGACTCGTGCCACCCCTGGCCGGGGCCGGCGCTGATGTAATCGGTGCGCTCCGCGGGGAACTTGATCTTCTCCTGGAAGCCCATGCCGATGGGGAACGTATCGGTGATCGAGTAGCGGAACTCGCCGCCGTCGGCGGCCTTCGGCGCGTGGAACTTGTTGGTGACGACGGCCAGTTCGCTCCTGCCCGGCCGGTACGTCAGATCAGCGGGGATCGCCCCCGGGTATCCCTCGGTGAGGTCGTACACATACGGTGTGAACTGGGTAGCGGTCAGTTCCACGCCCCGGTCGAGTCGGGCGGCCTCGATCAGCCGCGCTCCGTCCGCCGCGTTCACCGATGCGATGTACAGCGGACGTGTCGCCCCGCCGGCCCCGCTGAACACGGCCGACAGCCGCCCGGGAGCCTCGTCGGTGACGAACAGGGCCTTGGCACCCGCGTCCTGTGCGTTCTGAGCCAGCTCGGCGGGGGTGATCGCGTCGGTGCGGCGCACGACGACCGCTTTGCCCTGCACGTTTTTGCCGGCGTAGGAAGCGGGGCTTCCGGTGTCCGCGTCCACGAGGGACATCCGCTTCCGCCCGGTGAACAGGTCCGATCCGGGCTGGACGACCGTCTCGCCGAGCCGCTTGCCGCCCGCTTCGACATCGAGCATCGGCTTGCCGAGCCGCCAGACGGTCCGGTACTCGAAGGTGCCCGTGGCAGGCTTGTGGGTCGGCGCGGCGAAGATGCTGTCGTACTTCAACGGGACCTGCACGGCCCCCGTGTACGACGCGCCGTTCGCCGCCCGGTTGAACTTCATCAGCAACTGACGGGTCTGGGTCCGCTGGTCCACCTCGGCTCGGATCTCCCGCAACTTGCGCCCGTCGAGGGTGACTTCGCGGTCACGGTCCAAGGTGACCTCGGGCTCGGTGAGAAACCCGAGACCGAGCGAGTCCTTGCCCTTGCTGCCGCGCACGTCGAGGAAGCTGGACAGGGTGTACGTGCCGGGCTGCAGGCGCAGCTCGAGCGTCCCGGAGTCATCGACCGTGGCGGGGAAGGGTGATGCCCCCTTGGCCAGCTTCTGCACGGCCAGATATGCGGCGGACGCCGCGCCGTCGCGGTCCTTGACGTGGACGGTGAGGGTGTAGCGCTCGTCCTCCTTGGTCAGGCCGAAGGCCGTGTGCGCCACCACCGTGTCGCCGTCCTTGGCGACGATCCGGCCGGAGGTGGTGCCGACCGGCGCTGCGGTGCCATCACCGGTGACCGCGGTCTGAGCGGTGCCGTGCGCGGGCACGGTGAGGGTGGAGTCGGCGAGGGTGACCACGCCGGCGGGAGCGCCCTCGGCGGTCAGCGCCAGGGTGACCGGCCGGTCGGAGGCGTTGGTGTACGTCAGCGTCTTCGTGACCGGCTTGTTCGCCTCGTACGGCCAGCTGGTGAAGCCGAGGTCGGCGCTGCCGGTCGCGGTGATCTGCGCGGCGATGGCGGACGGGACGTCGACGCGCCCGGCACCCACCTCGTACGACGTGCCGCTGATCTGCTTGGACGTGCTCATCAGCCCGTCCTTGAGCTGCTGTCCGCTCCAGTCGGGGTGCTTCTCGGCGAGCAGCGCCGCGACGCCCGCGACGTGCGGGGTGGCCATGGACGTACCGCTCATCGACGTGTACGGGCCGCTGCCGGAGACGAGCTGCGAGCGGGCCGCGAGGATGTTCACGCCCGGCGCGGACAGGTCGGGCTTGAGCGCGTTGTCGCCGAGGCGCGGGCCCTGGCTGGAGAAGTACGCACGCTTGTCGGCGGAGTCGACCGCGCCGATCGTCAGCGCGGAGTCGGCGGCGCCGGGGGAGCCGATGGTGCCGGGGGAGCCGGCGTTGCCGGCCGCGATCACGAACAGGGCACCCGTGTCCTTGGAGAGGGTGTTGACCGCCTGGGCCATCGGGTCGGTGCCGTCACTGCCCTGCGACGATCCGAGGCTCATGGAGACGATCTTGGCCTGGACGTCCTTGGCCGTCCACTCCATACCGGCGATGATCTGCGACTCGGTACCGGACCCCTGGTCGCTCAGGACCTTGCCGACGGCGAGTGTGGCGCCGGGCGCGACGCCCTTCTCCTTGCCGTCGGACGCGGCACCGCTGCCACCGACGGTGGAGGAGACATGCGTGCCGTGCCCGTTCCGGTCGGCAACCTCCTGCCCCTCGATGAAGCTCCTGGTCTGGCTCACCCGGTCCTTGAGATCGGGATGGGTCAGGTCCACGCCCGTGTCGAGGACGGTGACCTTGACCCCCTTGCCGGTCAGCCCCGCCTCCCAGGCCGCGGGGGTACCGATCTGGGCGTTGCTGGTCTCCATGGCGGCGTCGACCCGGGCGTCCAGCCAGATCTTCTCGACGCCGCCCGCCAGACGCACACGGCCCGAAGTCGCGCTGCGTGCCCCGGAGGTGACGCCCGGCGCGACCGTGCGCCAGAACTCCCCGGACTTCGACGCCTCCAGGGCCGCACCGCCCACGCTCGGCAGCCCACGGACCTGGCGGGCTCCGCGGGGCGTCGCGCTCCGGGCGTTCTTCGTGTACGTCACGATGAGCGGCAGTCCGTCGGAGGACGGGTCACCGAGCCCCTGCTCGATCAGAGCGGTGACGTCGAAGAGTTCGGCGTCGAGGACGCCCGCCTGGAGGTAGGGCCGGGCCTCGTCGGGTATGACGGTGATCCGGCCGCCGGATATCTCGCTGCGAACCGCTCCGGTCGCGCCCTCGGGACGCTCCACGGCGACCGACTTCCGGCCCGCGCCGAGGTCGGTCACGGTCACCTGGTCACCGGTGATCAGGGTGACGGTTCGCGCGGTGGTGGGTGCGTGTACAGGCGACGCGCCACGGTCGGTGCCCGCCCCCGCCGTCCCCACTGCCCCGGCTGCGACAGCCTGCCCCGCCGACAGCAGTACGAGCGACAGCCCGGCTGCCAGCAGCCGGGACCCCCGCCGCGCGGATGCTCTGGTCATGGATGTCTCTCCTCCGCGCACCCGGCGAATGGGTGGTTCCGGGTGCTGCGAAGAGTTTCCGCGGCGGCAACTCGCTTGTCGTTGTTCTGACTTGGCGGATACCTGCCGTGGCGGAGACTCGTCAGCGCCGGACGCGGAGCATGGACTCGCCTTACGCCCAGCCGTGGTGGCGGGCGTACCAGCCGAGCTGGATGCGGGTGGTCGCCCCGGCCTGGGCCATCAGCCCCTGGATGCGCCGCTGCACGGTGCGCGCCGACATGTCCACCTGCGCGGCCACGGCGTGATCGGTGAGACCGGCGAGCAGAAGACGCAGTATGAGGGTGTCCGGGACATCGATCCCGTGGTGCGGTTCGCCGTAGGGGCGAGCGCGTTCCCAGACGGCGTCGAAAAGTGCCTGGGCGAGGTGGCGAGGCCGCCACGCAGGACGAGGCCGGGGCCGACCTCGCTGCCGGAGCCGTGCAGCGGAAGCATCGCCACCTCGCCGTCGCAGACGATGAGCTTGAGCGGCACGCCATCGACCGTCCGGATCCGCATCCCCCGGGCGAGCGACTCGTGCACATTGTCGGCAGCGCCCCTGGCTTCGTGTTGACCAGGGCGCGAGCCGCGAGCGAGTCCAATGCGTCCGCGACTGCTGTACGTGCTGCCGACCGCGATCGCCCCGTCCGCGACCGCGGGTGCCGCGGCGTTGAAGGGACCGGCGTAGCCGTTTCCGTTGGCGACGACCGTGGGAACGCCGGAGTCCACCAGGTGGTTCACCGCGAGCGACAGCACGCTGCTGCTGCGGTTGCCGGTCGCGCCGAGGCTCATGTCGACGACATCCACCCCGTCGGCGGCGGCCCGGTCGAGCGCGGCCAGGATGATGGCGTCGGTCGGCGTGTTCTTCGCGGCGGCTGGGGCAGTACATCACTCGGCACCGGAAGCAGCTGCATGCCGACGCCTTTCGTTCGGGTTGTCGCCCTGCATCGTTGTGCGGTGGCGGGCGTCAAGGGGCCCGCCTAGCGTGACCGATGGCAGCAGAGCCCCGGAGAAAGAGAAAGGGTGCGAACCCCATGGCTGACAAACCCGCCATCGTCCTGGTCCACGGCTTCTGGGGTGGCGCAGCCCACTGGGGCAAGGTCATCACCGAGCTGCACAAGCGAGGCTTCAACTCCCTGCACGCGGTGGAGAACCCGCTGACCTCGCTGGTCGAGGACGCCGCGCGCACGCGGAAGATGGTTCAGCAGATCGACGGACCGGTGGTGCTGGTCGGCCACTCCTACGGCGGAGCGGTCATCACGGAGGCCGGGGACCTGCCCAACGTATCCGGGCTGGTCTACATCGCGGCATTCGCCCCGGACGCGGGTGAGAGCCCCGGTCAGCTCACCGAGGAAATGCCTCCGGCCGCGATGGAGAACCTGGCCCCGGACTCCGACGGCTACCTCTGGATCAAGCAGGACAAGTTCCACGAGAGCTTCGCCCAGGACCTGCCGGCCGACGAGGCGCTGGTCATGGCAGTGACCCAGAAGGCACCGCTCGCATCGACATTCAACGACACCGTCACCGCCCCGGCCTGGCGCGTAAAGCCTTCCTGGTACCAGGTCTCCACCGCGGACCACATGATTCACCCGGACAACGAACGCCGCATGGCGCAGCGCATGAACCCGCGAAAGATCACCGAACTGTACGCAAGCCATGCTTCCTTGGCCTCCCAGTCCGGCCCGGTCACCGACCTGATCCAGGAGGCGGCCGGCGTCTGACTGCGGCCGCCGGCCGAACGGAGCGCCTGGCCGCGGGAGGCGTGAAGCGCGCCCGCGGCCAGGTCGGCCGGTCAGCCCTTGCGGGTGTTGACCTCGTCGGTGAGCTGGGGGACGACCTGGAAGAGGTCGCCGACGACGCCGTAGTCGACGAGGTCGAAGATCGGGG
>NZ_JBEXID010000127.1:0-13831 GCF_040608395.1 Streptomyces sp. NPDC005181 | reverse complement strand
GAACCGCTGGCGACGCCGCCACCAGACACAAGCCCGCATCAGCCACTACCGCCAACGAGAACACTCACCGTGACAACACCGGCTGTAGTACCGGGTAGAAGGCGACGCATTCACCGCGCTCGATGGCGTCGACGGCGGCCCGGAAAGCATCCAGCGCATTGGTCGTCTCGCGGTACACAGGGATCTGTCCGGTGCCGCGCAGCATCATTCCGACAAAGGGGGTCTTGAAGAGCCCCGCCTTGGCGAGAAGCCGCGGCACCCGGCCGGTGTTGTACTGGAAGTGACCATAGGAAAGCGGGTCCAGATACGAGTTGTGGTTGACCGCAGTGATGAATCCGCCGTCGGCCGGGATGTGCTCCATTCCCCGCCAGTCACGCTTGAACAGAACCACCAGCGGCGGTTTTGCGATGGCCGCCGCCAGGCGGTACCAGAAGCCGATTCTGCGGCGGGACACTCGGACACCTTCCTCTACGGACCTGACGTGCTGCCTGGCCGTGGGCGGCCAATTCTGGCCCCAGGCCCCTGCTCTGTCGAGAACACCGTACGCCCCGCCTCCGGGACCGACGCTCCGGGTTGTCGCACCGGCAGGCGAGAATGAACGGCGATGTGCATCGAGGGGGAGATCGCCACGAACACCGACCCGAACGGCCTGTGGTCCCTGGTCGTCCCGTTGAAGCCGCTGGCACAAGGCAAGAGCAGGCTGACACGGGCGGCCGGCGTCCTGCTGCGCCCCCGGCTCGCCCTGGCCTTCGCCCAGGACACCGTGGCTGCGGCCATGTCCTGCCGGGCCGTACGGGATGTGGTGGTCGTCACGGACGACCCGGCGGCCGCGGCCGCACTCGCGGCGCTCGGGGCGCGCACCGTTCCCGACGAACCGGCCGCCGGGCTCAACGCCGCACTGGTCCACGGCGAGCGGGCGGTGCGCGACCGGCGGCCCGCCGCAGCGGTCGCAGCGCTCAACGCCGATCTGCCCGCACTGCGCCCCGCGGAATTGGCCCGGGCTCTCGATTTCGCAGCCGAATTTCCCCGCGCATTTGTTACGGATGCGACGGGAATCGGCACCACATTTCTTTCGGCTTCATCCGGGGTGGAATTGCGTCCGGCTTTCGGTGGCCCGTCCAGGGCCCGGCATCTTTCCTCCGGTGCGGTAGAAATCACGTCGGCCGGTATCGATTCGGTCCGCCAGGACGTGGACACCGGCGACGATCTGCGGGCGGCCGTGCGCCTCGGGGTGGGCCCGCACACGGCGGACCACTGGGCCGCGGGCGTGCCCGCGCGGGACCGATAGGCTGCCGTTCATGCAGGCGACCTCGTACACGTACGACCCCGAGACCCGCACCGGCAGTGTGCTGCTCGACGACGGCACCCCGGTGGAATTCGACGCCCCGGCCTTCGACGCGGGCGGCCTGCGGCTGCTGCGCCCCGGGCAGCGGGTGCGGATCGAGGTCACGGGCGAGGGCGCGGACCGGCGGATCACCCTGGTGACGCTGCAGACGTTCTGAAGGCGCCTCGGATCACCGGGCCCCGTCCGGCAGCGCGCCGGACCCCCGAACAGCCCGCGGGCCGGGCTCCCCGTGGGGAGCCCGGCCCGGCGCGTATGAGTAGCCCTGCGCTGCTCGGTCTCACTTCTTTCGTGCGACGGCCTTCTTGGCCGTGGTCTTGCGCGCCGTGGTCTTCTTCGCGGGCGCCTTCTTCGCTGTGGCCTTCTTGGCGGGCGCGGTCTTGCTGGCGACGGCCTTCTTGACGGCCGTGGTCTTCTTCGCCGCCGCGGCCGTGGTCTTCTTCGCGGGCGCGGTGGTCTTCTTGGCCGCCGCGGTGGTCTTCTTCGCGGCGGTCTTCTTGACGGCGGTGGTCTTCGCCGCGGCCACGGCCTTCTTGGCGGTGACCTTCTTCGCCGTGGCCTTCTTGGCGGTGGCCTTCTTGGCGGCAGCCTTGGTGGTCGTACGGGTGGAGGCACCACCCGAGAGGCTGCCCTTGGGCGCCTTCTTCACGGCCACATCGTGCTTGGGGAGCTTCTTCGAGCCGCTCACCAGGTCCTTGAAGCCCTGTCCCGCGCGGAAGCGGGGCACCGAGGTCTTCTTGACCCGCACGCGCTCACCCGTCTGCGGGTTGCGGGCGTAGCGGGCCGGGCGGTCGACCTTCTCGAACGAGCCGAAGCCGGTGACCGAGACACGGTCCCCGGCGACAACGGCACGGACGATCGCGTCGAGTACCGCGTCGACAGCGTCTGCGGCCTGCTGGCGGCCGCCGACCTTGTCGGCAATCGCTTCTACGAGCTGCGCCTTGTTCACGTCTTCCCCTTCGGAGACATTGCCAGAACGAATGCGTTCAAGCGTTTTCGCACGTTAGGCAGATATATACCGCAAATCAAACACGAAACGGGCTAATCACCCTAGTGCCGCAACGAAGTCGACCGCTGCGCAGTTCCGCAGAGTCAGTCACCTTCGGGGAATCGGCCCTCATCGAGGTCCTTCATCAACCGGTCCAGACGCCTTGCCGCATCCGGTAGATCGTGCTTCGCCGCGGCCGTGACGACCAGCAGCTTCCGGGACAGCGCCATCCTTACGCCCTCCGGGACTTGCAGTGCGCGCACTCTTGCGTGCGCTTCCTTCAATCGGTCGGCGACTTGGCCGTAAAGCTTGAGTTGGCTGTCGCGTTCCATGCACCGATTGTGCCATCTGGGGCGAGTTGTCGCCCGACGGGGTCTCAACAAGCGACTGCGCCCTCTACCAGAAGGCAGAGGGCGTAGTACTGGAAACGCGCTGCTCAGGCGTTAATTGTACGCGGCTTGTAGGTCGGCCTTGCCGCCTCATAAGTCGCGATGTCCGCTTCGTTCTGAAGGGTGAGGCTGATGTCGTCCAGCCCGTTCAGCAGTCGCCAGCGGGCGTTCTCGTCGAGCTCGAAGTCGGCGGTGATGCCCTCGGCGCGGACCTGGCGCGCCTCCAGGTCGACGGTGATCTCGGCCTTCGGGTCGGCCTCGGTCAGCTCCCAGAGCGCGTCGACCACCTTCTGGTCGAGTACGACGGTCAGCAGGCCGTTCTTCAGCGAGTTGCCGCGGAAGATGTCGGCGAACCGGGAGGAGATGACGGCCTTGAAACCGTAGTTCTGCAGGGCCCAGACGGCGTGCTCGCGGGACGACCCGGTACCGAAGTCGGGACCCGCCACCAGGACCGTGGCGCCGTCCCGCTCAGGGCGGTTGAGGACGAAGTTCTCGTCCTTGCGCCAGGCCTCGAAGAGTCCGTCCTCGAAGCCGTCGCGGGTGACCTTCTTCAGCCAGTGGGCGGGGATGATCTGGTCGGTGTCGACGTTGCTGCGGCGCAGCGGGACGGCCCGGCCGGTGTGTGCGATGAAAGCTTCCATGATTCTCAGACTCCGGCGGACGTACGGGCGTCGGACAGGTCGGCCGGCGAGGCCAGGTGGCCCAGCACGGCGGTGGCGGCGGCGACCTGCGGGGAGACCAGGTGGGTACGGCCACCCTTGCCCTGCCGGCCCTCGAAGTTACGGTTCGAGGTCGAGGCGGAGCGCTCGCCGGGGGCCAGCTGGTCGGGGTTCATACCGAGGCACATCGAGCAACCCGCGTGCCGCCATTCGGCGCCGGCCGCGGTGAAGACCTTGTCCAGGCCCTCCTCGACGGCCTGCAGGGCGACCCGGACCGAGCCGGGGACGACCAGCATCCGTACGCCGTCGGCGACTTTGCGGCCGTCCAGGATCGAGGCGGCGTTACGCAGGTCCTCGATGCGGCCGTTGGTGCAGGAGCCTACGAAGACGGTGTCGACATTGATCTCGCGCAGCGGCTGCCCGGCGGTCAACCCCATGTATTCCAGGGCCTTTTCGGCGGCGTTCCGCTCCGAGGTGTCCTCGTACGAAGCAGGGTCGGGGACGTTCGCCGACAGGGGCGCACCCTGGCCGGGGTTGGTACCCCAGGTGACGAACGGGGCCAGTTCTGCGGCGCCGATGACGACCTCGGCGTCGAAGACCGCGTCGTCGTCCGTGCGCAGCGTCTTCCAGTACGCGACGGCGGCGTCCCAGTCCTCGCCCTGCGGAGCGTGGTCGCGGCCCTTCAGGTAGTCGAACGTGGTCTCGTCCGGGGCGATCATGCCGGCCCGGGCGCCCGCCTCGATCGACATGTTGCAGATGGTCATCCGGGCTTCCATCGAGAGCTTCTCGATGGCGGAGCCGCGGTATTCGAGGATGTAGCCCTGGCCGCCGCCGGTGCCGATCCGGGCGATGATCGCGAGGATCAGGTCCTTGGCCGTCACATCGTCGGGCAGTTCGCCGTCGATGGTGATCGCCATCGTCTTCGGACGGGCCAGCGGCAGCGTCTGGGTGGCCAGCACGTGCTCGACCTGGCTGGTGCCGATACCGAACGCCAGCGCGCCGAACGCACCGTGTGTGGAGGTGTGGGAGTCGCCGCAGACGACCGTGGTGCCGGGCTGGGTCAGCCCCAGCTGGGGGCCGACCACGTGCACGACGCCCTGCTCGACGTCGCCCAGCGGGTGCAGCCGTACGCCGAACTCCGCGCAGTTCTTGCGCAGCGTCTCCAACTGGGCACGGGAGACCGGGTCGGCGATGGGCTTGTCGATGTCGAGGGTCGGGGTGTTGTGATCCTCGGTGGCGATGGTGAGGTCGAGGCGCCGCACCCGGCGTCCGGCCTGACGGAGGCCGTCGAAGGCCTGGGGGCTGGTCACCTCGTGCAGCAGGTGCAGATCGATGAAGAGGAGGTCGGGCTCACCTTCGGCGCGCCGGACGACATGGTCGTCCCAGACCTTCTCCGCGAGTGTCCTACCCATCGCTTTCCCTCCGGCCGGCGTCTTCGCCGGCCCAACTAGAGATTCGGTGCGCCGCCGTCCGGACCCCCGTGCGGGGCGGTGGCTACGGGCCTTTGTGTGGCCGCCCCTACAGGTTCGCAACTTCTGCCGAAAATTGAACTTGCGTTTCACAGAGTGAGACGCGAGTATCGTCGTATGGACAACTCTAGCGGCGTCGGCGTTCTCGACAAGGCAGCTCTGGTATTGAGCGCCCTGGAGTCCGGTCCGGCCACCCTCGCCGGGCTGGTCGCGGCGACCGGGCTCGCACGGCCCACGGCCCATCGGCTGGCCGTGGCACTGGAACACCACCGGATGGTGGCGAGGGACATGCAGGGCCGTTTCATCCTCGGCCCGCGGCTGGCGGAGCTCGCGGCTGCGGCCGGCGAGGACCGCCTGCTGGCGACGGCCGGCCCGGTGCTCACACACCTGCGTGACATCACCGGGGAGAGCGCGCAGCTCTACCGACGACAGGGCGAGATGCGGATCTGCGTGGCGGCCGCGGAGCGGCTGTCCGGATTGCGAGACACCGTGCCGGTCGGCTCCACGCTCACCATGAAGGCCGGCTCGTCGGCCCAGATCCTGATGGCCTGGGAGGAGCCGGAGCGCCTGCACCGCGGCCTCCAGGGCGCCCGCTTCACGGCGACGGCGCTCTCCGGCGTCCGGCGGCGGGGCTGGGCCCAGTCGATCGGCGAGCGGGAGCCGGGCGTCGCCTCGGTCTCGGCGCCGGTGCGCGGGCCGTCGAACCGGGTGGTCGCCGCCGTCTCGGTCTCCGGACCGATCGAGCGGCTGACCCGTCACCCGGGCCGGATGCACGCCCAGGCGGTCATCGACTCGGCCGCGCGGCTGAGCGAGGCCCTGCGCCGCAACGGCTGACGTACTCGTTTTTCCCCTGATCCGAAAGGCCGCCCCAGCGTCGTGGCGGCCCCACTCAGCCCTTCCGCTCCGCGGACGAGCGGTGCGCAAGACGGTCCGCCGCGCGACGGCCCCGCCCCTCGACGGGCAACACACCGGTCACCGCAGCCAGTCCGTACGGCGGCATATCGGCGTAGATCGATTCGTACGCCCCCTCGGGTGCGATGTACGTCTCGTGCCACAGCCCCACATGCTGCCGGGACTTCTTCTCCTCGCGGTTCATCATCGCCCAGGCCTTGCGGTGGAACATGTCGGGAGCGCTCGCGTACGCGTACAGCTTCTCCTTCGACTCCCAGTACTGGACGACGTAGTACGTCCTCGGCGATCCGGTCAGCAGCGTGTAGCCGAGCAGTCCACGACTCCTGTCCCGGCTCAACTCCCGCAGCATGCGCGGCATTGCGGCGAGGACCGGCAGCCAGTGGTGCACGCCCCAGAAGTGGTTGATGCGCATCCCGATGAGCAGCACGACCACCTCCCCCTCAGCAGCCGCGGTCGTCCGTCCCGGTATCGGCTTCGCACACATGCGGTTTCCCCTGTCTCGTGGCCGATCATTGGAGAGCGCCACTATCCAATGATTGGATAGTGGCACTGCCCAAGGGGTGGCGCAAGGGAAGGCACCGGACATGCGACTGTCGGAACTGAGCAAGCAGAGCGGCGTGACGACCGCGACGATCAAGTACTACCTGCGTGAGGGGCTGCTGCCGCCCGGTGAACGCGTCAGCGCGACCCGGGCCGAGTACGACGAGAGCCATCTGCGCCGGCTGCGACTGGTGCGGGCGCTGATCCAGGTCGGCCGCCTTCCGGTGGCAACGGCCCGCGACGTACTGGCACATGTCGATGACGAGTCCCTCGGCCGGACGATCCGCCTCGGCGCGGCGCTGTGGTCCTTGCCGCATGGCCCCGAGCCGGACGAGGAGGCTCCGGAGACGGCCGTCGCGCGCCACGAGGCCGACCGGCTTCTCGACCGGCTCGGCTGGGCGTTCGTCCAGGATCTCGGCTCACTGGACCCCGTGCATCGCGCACTGGTCGCGTCGATGGCCACCCTCATCCGGCTCGGCTACCCCTGTGACATCGAGTACTTGGCGGAGCAGGCCCGTCTCATGGAGCAAGTCGCCGTCCACGACCTGGACATGATGGAGTCGTATCCGGCGGGCGCGGAGCAGGTGGAGATGGCGGTCGCCTCGGTGGTGCTCTACGAACCGCTGCTGCTGGCGCTGCGCAGGCTGGCCCAGGAGGAGGAGTCGGCCCGGCGGTACGGCCTCTGAACAGAGCGGAGCCCGTGGACAACGGGCCCCGGACATACGACCAAGGGCCCTTCACCGAAGTGAAGGGCCCTTGGTTTTCTGAGCTGTTGTACCCCCGACCGGATTCGAACCGGCGCTACTGCCGTGAGAGGGCAGCGTGCTAGGCCGCTACACAACGGGGGCATGATGCTGCATGGTGCGCTGGGCTACCAGGACTCGAACCTAGAATGACGGTACCAGAAACCGTAGTGTTGCCAATTACACCATAGCCCATGGTGTTGCAAGTACCCCCGACCGGATTCGAACCGGCGCTACTGCCGTGAGAGGGCAGCGTGCTAGGCCGCTACACAACGGGGGCCCTAGCGATCCTGCATCGAGATCGTGGGTGCGACCCAGATGATCTCGCGGGAAGGATCTGTACCCCCGACCGGATTCGAACCGGCGCTACTGCCGTGAGAGGGCAGCGTGCTAGGCCGCTACACAACGGGGGCGTGTTGTTACAGATGAAGCTCTGCGCTGGGCTACCAGGACTCGAACCTAGAATGACGGTACCAGAAACCGTAGTGTTGCCAATTACACCATAGCCCACCAAAACTCAACCCCCAGAGGGGATTTTGTTCGGCTTGCGCTTCCCGGCCGGATCTTTCGGCCCGCTCGGGCGGCGCAGGAAGAACATTACCTGAAGGTGTCCGGCGCTCCAAAACGGGTATGGCCCGCCAGCAGTCCGGGGAGCTGATCAAGGCCGGTGATGCGGACCAGCTCGGGCCGTCCACCACGCCCGTCCCGGTCCAGCCAGACCCCCTTCAGCCCGGCCGCCACCGCCCCGCCTGCGTCGATGTCCGGGTGGTCGCCGACGTACACGACGTCCTGCGGCGCCAGCCCGAGCGCGTCGCAGGCGGCGTGGAACGCTCCGGCCTCGGGCTTGGAGATGCCGAGCTCCACCGCGCACACCACGGCCTCGAAGCGGTCCCGCACGCCGAGAACGCGCAGTTTGCGGTCCTGGTTGGTGATGCTGGAATTCGACAGGACGGCGTGCCGGTAGCGGTCGGTCAGCAGATCCAGAGCCGGCACGGCGTCCGGGAAGAGCGACCAGGCGGCCTCGTAGTGGGTGATGTGCCGGCCGAACCATTCGTCGGCCTCCGCGTCCGTCAGCAGCCGTCCGAGGAACGTACGGACCCGGTCCCGGCGCTGCCCCTGGAAGTCGGTCTCCCCCGCGGCGAAACGCGCCCACTGCACGTCGGTGATGGCCCGCCATGCGTCGAGGGCCTCCTCGACGGACGCGTATCCGCCGGGCAGACCCTCGCTCGCCAGATGTCTGCGCATACCGACGCGATCGGCGCCCGTGTAGTCGAAGATCGTGTCGTCGATGTCCCAGATCACGGCTCGGATCGGCATGGGGCCACGCTACCGCTCAGCGGGGGCTCGGCCACGCGGAAGGGGGCGGCCGCCGGAATGAACCGGTGACCGCCCCCTCCAGGCGTACGGGCGGCGCTTACGCAGTCAGCTTGGCGAGAGCCGCGTCGATCCGGGCCAGCGTCTTCTCGCGGCCCAGGATCTCCAGGGACTCGAAGAGCGGCAGACCGATCGTGCGGCCGGTGACGGCGACGCGGACCGGGGCCTGGGCCTTGCCGAGCTTCAGGCCGTGCTCCTCGCCGGCGGCGAGGACGGCGTTCTTCAGCGCCTCGGCGTTCCACTCGGCATCGGCCAGCTTGGCGCGGGCGGTGACGAGCAGGGCGTCGGAGCCCTCCTTCATGGCCTTGGTCCAGGACGCCTCGTCCTCGACCGGCTCGTCGAGGAAGAGGAAGTCGACGTTGGCCGTGATGTCGGAGAGGACCGTGACGCGGGTCTGGGCGTACGGGGCGATCGCCGCGAACTGGTCCGCGTCGAAGGACTCCGGGGACCACGGGGCGAACGGGGCCTTCAGCCAGGGGCCGCACGCCTCGGTGAAGGCCTTCACGTCGAGCATGCGGATGTGCTCGGCGTTGACGTGCTCGCACTTCTTCAGGTCGAAGCGCGCCGGGTTGGCGTTGACGTCCTTGATGTCGAACGCGGCCACCATCTCCTCGATGGAGAAGATGTCGCGGTCCTCGGCGATCGACCAGCCCAGCAGGGAGAGGTAGTTGAGCAGACCCTCGGGGAGGAAGCCGCGCTCGCGGTAGAGGTTGAGCGAGGCCTGCGGGTCGCGCTTGGACAGCTTCTTGTTGCCCTCGCCCATGACGTACGGCAGATGCCCGAAGACAGGGGTCTCCTTGGCGATGCCCAGCTCGATCAGCGCCTTGTAGAGGGCGAGCTGGCGCGGGGTGGAGGAGAGCAGGTCCTCGCCGCGCAGGACGTGGGTGATCTCCATCAACGCGTCGTCGACCGGATTGACCAGCGTGTAGAGCGGGGCGCCGTTGGCCCGGACGATGCCGTAGTCCGGCACGTTCTCCGGCTGGAAGGTCAGCTCGCCGCGGACCAGGTCCGTGAAGGTGAGCGCCTCGTCGGGCATCCGGAAGCGGACGATGGACGTCCGGCCCTCGGCCTCGTACCCGGCGATCTGCTCGGCCGTGAGGTCACGGCAGTGGCCGTCGTAGCCGGACGGCTTGCCGGCGGCGCGGGCGGCGTCGCGGCGGGTGTCGAGCTCCTCGGTGGTGCAGTAGCAGTGGTACGCGTACCCGCCGGTGAGGAGCTTCTCGGCGACATCCTTATAGATGTCCATGCGCTGCGACTGCCGGTACGGGGCGTGCGGGCCGCCGACCTCGGGGCCCTCGTCCCAGTCGAAGCCGAGCCAGCGCATCGAGTCGAGCAGCTGGTTGTAGGACTCCTCGGAGTCGCGGGCCGCGTCGGTGTCCTCGATACGGAAGACCAGGGCGCCGCCGTGGTGCCGGGCGAAGGCCCAGTTGAAGAGGGCGGTGCGGACCAGGCCCACATGGGGGTTGCCGGTCGGGGAGGGACAGAAACGTACGCGGGGGGGTACCCCCTGCTCGAGCGAAGTCGAGAGCTTGGGGGAGTTCGTGTTAGCCACGCTTGATCACCTTGTTGGTGAGAGTGCCGATGCCTTCGATGGAGACGGCGACCTCGTCGCCGACCTGCAGGGGTCCGACCCCTGCCGGAGTGCCGGTGAGGATCACATCGCCCGGGAGCAGCGTCATGGCCTCCGTGATGTGGACGACCAGGTCCTCGATGGAGCGGATCATTTCGCTCGTACGGCCCAGTTGACGTTGCTCACCGTTGACCGTGGCCTGAATGGTGAGGTCGCTGGGGTCGAGGTCGGTCTCCACCCAGGGGCCGAGCGGGCAGGACGTGTCGAAGCCCTTGGCCCGCGCCCACTGCTTCTCACGCTTCTGGGCATCACGGGCGGTGACGTCATTGGCGCAGGTGTAGCCGAAGATGACGTCCTTGACGCGCTCACGCGGCACTTCGCGGCACATCCGGCCGATGACCACGGCCAGCTCGGCTTCGTAGTGCACTTCGTTGGAGAAGGAGGGGTACTCGATGGCGTCCCCGGAGCCGATCACCGACGTGGTGGGCTTGAAGAAGGCGACCGGCACGTCCGGGACCTCGTTGCCGAGTTCTGCGGCGTGTTCCGCATAGTTGCGGCCGATGGCCACGACCTTGTTGGGCAGCACGGGCGGCAGCAGCCGGACCTTGCTCAGCGGGACCTTGGTGCCGGAGAGCTCGAAGTCGGCGTACGGAATGCCCTTGATGATGTCGAGGACGAGGTCACCGGAGTCGACGGTGCCGTCGCCCTCAACCGCGCCGAAGGCGACATTGCCGTCGATGGAGAACCTGGCGATGCGCACGGGATGCTGTCGCCCCTCACTTGCTGGCTGGCTGAAGACTGACGCCCCAGGCTAACGCGGGTGAGGGGGACAATCGCGCGTATTACTCCGCGGTGGCGGCCATGGCCGGGGCATCCATCAGGATGGTGCGACGCGGGTTGGCCGTCTGCGTCGGCAGTTCGACGGCGTGCTCCGGCTGTTCCGGCGTCTGCAGCACTTCGGCGTCCTTGAGGTGCGCCAGCGTGGTGCGCCGGGGGTTGGCAATGTTGCGGAACATCATCGTCGTCTTCATCTGCCGTCAGGACCCTGTCGGTACGGGCGCCGCCCGGAGGGGCGCCGGTTGTCGGATTCGCCATCCCTGTAAAGCCTCAGGCTAAACATCCAATTCCCTCCGGATCCCCGGAAGAGACGACGATCATCATGTGAGTTTCCTCACGAAGCTGTCGACAATTGCCCCATTACGGGCGCTCGACCTTGATCCAGGAAACGGACATTGCATCACTGAATGAATCATTCCGCTCCTGATCATGTCGACTGGGACACCCCTCACCCCCACCTCATCCGCCCGCGATGAACCGGTTTGCCCCTGAACACTCTCCACGACTTGTCACCCATCCATCACAGCGTGTCACTCCGGTCACGGTGTGACGCGGGGGCCTTGTTGGAGATCCGGCACTGTGCTGGAATTCCACGCACCGCCGCGGGTTTCAGGCCGGCGCGCAGGGGCGCAACGCAGCGCCGAGTGGCGGCGGGAGGGGGAAGAGCGCCGGTCACTCACGACCACCATGGGGCGGGAAAACGCCCCACGACGCCGACACCGTCCCGCCCGTCTACGCGGGGAGGGACGCCTGGTCCAGAGGTTGCGACGCTAGTGCAGGGACGTTTCAAGAGGGATGGCAGCGCTGCGGCGGAACAGGAGCCGCACGGCGGGACCGACCGCGGTTCCTCGCCCCAGCACGCCCAGAACCCCGGACCGGCCGCGGCCGGCGACAGCAGCCAGCGCGCCCCGCGCTCGGCTGTCACGGCGAGCAGCGGCAGCGCCGATCCGATCACTTCACTCAAGCCCCGGGGCCCCATCAACACGGGCTCGCGAATCGCTCTTCGCAACTGGCGCATCAGTACGCGCCTGGTCTCGCTGCTCGCCCTTCCTGTAGTCGCCGCGACCAGCCTGGGTGGTCTGCGCATCAACGACTCCATGAACGACATACAGCAGCTGGACCACATGCAGCTGCTCACCGAGATGACCAAGCAGGCGACCACGCTCGCCCAGGCGCTCCAGGAGGAGCGCGACCGGTCGGCCGGTCCGCTGGCCAACGGGGTCAAGGCCACCGACTTCAAGATCACCGAGCCGCGCAAGAAGACCGACCGGGCGAAGGTCGCGTTCTTCGATGCGACGAACGCGATCGGCAACACCGATGGCGACGAGGCTCTCGAGGGCATCACCTCGAGCGTCCGGCAGATCTCCAGCCAGCTCGGACAGATCCGCGACATCCGCAAGGGCGCGTACACGAAGGGCAGCCCGAGCCTTCAGACCATCGACGCGTACAGCCAGCTGATCACTTCGCTGCTGAGCCTCTCGCAGGACATGGCGCAGGCGACCAGCAACCCCGAGATGATCAAGCGGACCCGTGCCCTGGCGGCCTTCTCCTCCGCCAAGGAGTACGCCTCGGTGCAGCGGGCGGTCATCTCCGCCGCACTGCCGAACAGTGAGAAGAAGGCATCGCACCTCGACCCGAACGACCGTCAGTTCGGCCGCGCCGCTCTCAAGAAGGAGACCCTGGCGCTGAGGTCGTTCAGCGTGACCTACACGGCCACGGGACAGAACGCCGAGGAACTGACGGCGACGCTGGAGAACGGCAACCCGGAGATCAAGGCCGCCGACGCCTACGCACAGAAGGTGCTCGGCAGCCCCACCGGCATGGGGGGCACGACGCCGCGTTCGTACTTGGACTGGTACGACCAGAGCTCCATCAAGATCCAGGCGATGAAGACCATCGAGGAGACCCTCCTCAGCGACATGGAGGGCAAGGCCCGCGAGCTCCGCGACGAGTCGAAGCGCGAAGCCATCATCAGCGGTGCGCTCATCCTGCTGGTGCTCGGTGTCTCGCTGGTCGGCGCCTTCGTCGTGGCCCGGTCCATGATCCGCTCGCTGCGGCGGCTGCAGGACACCGCGACCCGGGTCGCCCAGGACCGTCTGCCGGAGCTCGTCAAGCAGCTCTCCGAGGCGGACCCGCAGGACGTCGACACCTCGGTCGAGTCGGTCGGTCTGCACTCCCGTGACGAGATCGGCCAGGTGGCCGCGGCCTTCGACGACGTGCACCGCGAGGCCGTCCGCCTCGCCGCCGAGCAGGCGTTGCTGCGAGGCAACGTCAACGCGATGTTCACCAACCTCTCGCGGCGTTCGCAGGGTCTCATCCAGCGTCAGCTCTCGCTCATCTCCGAACTGGAGTCGCGCGAGGCCGACCCGGACCAGCTGTCGTCCCTCTTCAAGCTCGACCACCTCGCGACCCGTATGCGCCGTAACGGCGAAAACCTCCTCGTCCTCGCGGGCGAGGAGCCGGGCCGCCGGTGGACCCGCCCCGTCCCGCTGGTCGACGTCCTGCGTGCCGCCGCCTCCGAGGTGGAGCAGTACGAACGCATCGAACTGGCCGCGGTGCCCGCCACCGAGGTCGCCGGCCGTGTGGTCAACGACCTCGTGCACCTGCTCGCCGAGCTGCTGGAGAACGCGACGTCGTTCTCCTCGCCGCAGACGAAGGTCCGGGTCACCGGTCACGCACTGCCCGACGGCCGGGTGCTCGTGGAGATCCATGACACCGGTATCGGCCTCTCTCCCGAGGACCTCGCGGCGATCAACGAGCGGCTCGCTTCGCCGCCCACCGTGGATGTCTCGGTCTCGCGCCGCATGGGTCTGTTCGTGGTCGGCCGGCTGTCTCTGCGTCACGGCATCCGGATCCAGCTGCGGCCGTCCGACTCCGGTGGCACGACCGCGCTGGTCATGCTCCCTGTCGACGTCGCGCACGGCGGCAAGCAGCCGGCACCGAAGCCGGCCGCGGGTCAGCAGCGCGCCGCCGGCAACGGCGCCGTTGCCGGTGAGGTGGTGCCGACG
>NZ_JBEXID010000126.1:0-14003 GCF_040608395.1 Streptomyces sp. NPDC005181 | reverse complement strand
GACACCCCCGCTCCGACAGCCGCTGACCACTCGGTCACCAGCCGTCACCACACACCCGAAACCGTCACACGCTGCGGTCGCACTGAATGTTTGCGTGCGAAGGCGTCCGTCTCCGCGTCCATCTCTTCCTTGTGCCCGCACGCGGAACAGCCGCCCGTGCGCCCAACCGTCCTTTGCTCCCAGTGTGTTGACCGTAGGATCGGAATCCCGCCCCGGCTGCGCCGGCCGCCGCCGGTCCCGAGCCGACGACCGTCAGGAGAGCCCCGTTGAACATCCCGCCGATACCGGGGCAGGCCACCGCGCACCGCATGGATCCGGCCGGCGGGTGCCCGCACGCCGACAATGCCCGGCTGCTCGCTCGGGGCGCTGTGGCGTCCGTCGTGCTGCCGGGCGATGTGCCGGGGGTGGCAGTGCTCGGGCATGACGCCCTGAAGGAGTTTCTCGCCCACCCCGATGTCGCAAAGGACGCACGCCACTTCACCGCGCTGACCGAAGGGCGGATCCCCGAAGGCTGGCCGCTGCGTACGTTCGCCACCGTGCAGGGCATGACCACCGCCGATGACGCGGACCACCGGCGGTTGCGTGGGCTGGTGAGCAGGGCGTTCACCGCCCGGCGGGTGGAAGCGCTCCGGCCGCGCATCGAGACCCTCACCGCCGAGTTGCTCGACCGGATCGACGCGGCGGCCGAGGAGGGCGACGGGACGGTGGACCTGCGTGCCGGGTTCGCGATGCCCCTGCCGATGGGCGTCATCTGTGAGCTCCTCGGCGTGGACGGCCGGTATCAGGACCGCCTGCACCATCTGTCGAACCAGATCGTCGCCACTGACATCGGGCCCGTCGAGGCCATGGCTGCCAATCGGGAACTGGTGGAGTTGCTGAGCACCGTCGCCGCAGCCCGCACGGAGCAGCCCGGCGACGATCTGACCAGCGCACTGATCGCCGCCCGCGACGACGGCGGAGACCGGCTCGGCCGGCACGAACTCATCGGCACCCTGCTCCTGATGATCATCGCCGGTCACGAGACCACGCTGAATCTCGTCACCAACGCCGTACGCGCACTGTGCACCCACCGGGACCAGCTCGACCTGGCCACTACGGGCCGCGCGGATTGGGCCGACGTGGTGGAGGAGACACTGCGCTGGGACAGCCCGGTCAGCTACTTCCCGTTCCGATATCCGACCAGCGACCTGACCCTCGACGGGACGGTCATTCCGCAGGGCACCCCCGTACTCGCGGGATACTCGGCCGCCGGACGCGACACGTCCGTACACGGTTCCGACGCCGACCGGTTCGACGTCACCCGGCCGTCCAGGACAACGGCGGCCCGGCACCTTTCCCTCGGCCACGGGCCGCACTACTGCCTGGGAGCGCCGCTCGCCCGGATGGAGGCGACGATCGCGCTGGAGCAGCTGTTCCGCCGCTTCCCGGAGCTGGACGTCACCGTGCCCGACGAGAAACTGGTGCGCCATGCCAGCTTTGTCGGCAACAGCGTGCGGACACTGCCCGTACGGCTCCGCCCGGACACGGGCTCCGTCGCGGGCTGAGGCCAGGCACCGCACGCAGCGGTGCCGCCCGAGCCCCCTGTGATCGACGGGCCGTGGCCGAGCGTTGTCCTGCTGTGCCACCGGCGGTGCGACATCCGTTCCGTACGCGTCCGCCTGCCCCGAGGGCGCGTCGAGGGGCTGGGCCGCCGACCCGGCCGCGGGAACCGACAGGCCACCGGCCCCCGGGTGCGGCTACGGGTGGCCGGTTCTCAGTCTTCGGGGCGCCGCGGACCGTCAGCCAGCTGCCCCGGGCATCGATCGTGAGGGCTGCCGGGGAATAATCGCGGCGACACGCGTGCCATGGATTGTCCCTTGATGAGGGTAAATATCGCACGCTGGCACGATCGTGCTCGGTCTCGCGAGCGGAGCGCCGGCCTCCTGGCCGTCGGATGAAGTTACGGATCTGGAGCTTCTCGATGGGCGGAACTGTCTCGCTGGTTCTGTTGCTGCTGTTCTTGTGGGGCCTGTGCTCGCAGCGGGTGGAACGGGTCGAGTTGACCGCTCCGGCCGCGTTCGTGCTGGTTGGACTCGTGCTGGCGACATGTCTGGGGTCGATGGATCTGGCCCCGTCCAGGGAGACGGTCCAAGGGCTGGCGGAGATCTGCCTGACCTGGATCCTGTTCGCCGACGCGGCCCGGTTGTCGTTCCGGGTCCTGCGACCGGATCTCGGCCTCTACCTGAGGCTTCTGCTGATGGGGTTGCCCTTGTGCATCGGGCTCGGGGCGCTCCTGGCATCCGGCCTCCTTCCTGGCGTCAGCGGCTGGGCAGCCGTGTTCGTGGGCGCCGCGCTCGCCCCCACCGACGCAGCGCTCGGAGCCTCGATGATGTCCAATCCCGTGGTGCCCGAACGCATCCGCCGCTTGATCAACGTAGAGAGCGGCCTCAACGACGGCATCGCCACTCCCGTCGTTGTGGTGGCGCTGGCCGGGGCCGCGGGTGCCGCCGGCGCCGGCCCTGGAGCCAACGGCGAGGCGGTCGTGGAACTCGCCATCGGTCTCGCCTACGGCGCGGCGCTTGGTCTGGTCGGGGGGTGGCTGTTGCGGTCGGCGCTGAGCAAGGGCTGGGCGGCCGAGGAGTTTACGGGCCCGGCCGTGCTGGCCCTCGCCCTGCTGTCCTATCTGTCCGCCATCGCCATCGGCGGCAACGGGTTCGTCGCAGCGTTTGTCGCGGGACTGGCATTTGGCACCGCCTACGGCGATGCGTCGCCGTCGCAACTGCTGTTCACCGAGCAGTCGGCGTCGGTGCTCTCTTTGCTGGTGTGGCTGCTGTTCGGGGCGGTTCTGGTTCCGGCCGCCGTCCCGCACATGACGTGGCAGGCCGTCCTCTACGCGGTGCTGAGCCTGACGGCGCTGCGGATGGTGCCCGTGGCCCTGTCGCTGCTCGGCACGGGGACGGACCGTGCCACGGTTTTGTTCGTCGGCTGGTTCGGCCCCCGGGGGCTGGCCACGATCATCTTCGGTCTGCTCGCGCTCGAGGACCTCGCCCCGGCCGTCACGCACCAGGTCCTTCCCGTGCTCATCTGCACAGTGCTGCTCAGTGTCCTCGTCCACGGACTCAGCGCGGGGCCGCTCGCGCGACGCTACGGGGCAGCCACGGCCGCCGGAGATACTGAACGGCCGGAGCCGTCGCCGCACACCGTCCCTGTCCGACGGCTCACGGGCAGCGCAGACGCAGCCAGACGCAGGGGTTCCAGCAACTGATTCCCCATGCGGTGGTCAAGCCCGCTCGTGACCGACCATGGTCACCTCACCCGAGGCCGGCAGCACGGGTCGGTGGACTGCTCTCGAAGGGACGGCCGTCGCGCAGGAGTGCCCACGCGACGTTCAGGCGGCGGCGTGCGCGGGCGAGGACGGGCTTGCTTGTGGGGCCTCTTCTCGGCCCTTTTGCGTTGGTAGAACGACTTTGAGACGGGGCAGTGCTGGGATCGCGACTCGCCAGAGCGGTGCACAGTGCGGTGCTCGACGGCGCACTGCGGCAACCTTGACCTCTCACCGCCCCCGCCGACACACGGCGCGGCCGACGAAGGGACCACGCTCTCATGACGTCCACACCTGTCCACGCCACCTCCGAGCGGCCGACCGTGGCCGTCCTCGGTACCGGGATCATGGGATCAGGGATGACGCGCAGCCTGCTCCGGGCGGGACTCGACGTCCGCGCCTGGAACCGTACACAGGCCAAGGCGGCCCCCCTGGCCGCCGACGGTGCCACAGTCACCGAAACGGCGGAGGAAGCCGTCCGTGGCGCCGATGTCATTGTGACGATGCTCAAGGACGGCCTCTCCGTCGCTGCCGCGCTCACTGCCGCCGCGTCGGGTGTGCGCAATGGGCAGATCCTGCTGCAGAGCTCCACCGTCGGAGTCGATGCCACGACCGAACTCGCCCAGCGGGCGGCGGACTTGGGACTCGTTTATCTCGACGCCCCGGTCGCCGGAACCAAGCAGCCCGCGGAACAGGGCGCGTTGACGGTCTTCGTCTCCGGCCCATCCGCTGTCCGGCCGTCGGTGGAGCCGGTGCTGGATGCGATCGGGCAGCGCACGGTCTGGGTCGGCGAAGTACCGGGCGCCGCCTCCCGGCTGAAGCTCGTGGTCAACACCTGGGTGATCAACCTGGTAAGCAGCATCGCGGAGTGTCTCAACCTCGCGGAGGGACTGTCCATCGACCCGCAGTCGTTCCTCGACGCGATGAAGGGCGGCCCGCTCGACTCCGCCTATCTCCAGGGCAAGTCCGCGGCGGTCCTCTCCGGCGACCTCACCCCCAGCTTCACCCTGTCCACCGCGCTCAAGGACACCCGCCTCATCCTCGAAGCCGCCGAACGGTCCGGGGTGAGTCTGGACCTGGTCGCCGCGTCGGCCGCCCGGTTCGAGCGCGCGGAGGCGGCCGGCCACGGCGGCGAGGACATGATCGCCACCTACTACGCGGGCCGTCCGGTGGAGAAGGCCGGCGACTGACCGTCGCCGACCGCAGAGGGAGCCGGGGCCACGCGCTCCGTGGACCCGCCGAACGCGAGGAACGTGGTGCGCGAGGCGAGCAGCCAGACGCCGTCGACCTTGCGGAACGTGTCCTCGTAGTGCCCGATATTGGCGGGCAGCCGGGGCAACGGCAGGCTGTCGCTCGCCCCGTCGATCCGATAGGTCGCGAAGTACGTCGTCGACGACGCGGTCGTCGCCGAGTCGACCGTGACGAGGATGTTCGTACACATCCGCCGCGAGAGCCGGTCTGCCGGCCGGCCGCCGAAATAGTCACGCAGTGCCTCGCGCCCCACGATGCGGCGCTCGCCGCCGGGCCATTCCCACGTGCCGTCGGCGGTGAACAGCTCGGCGACCGTGCCCGGGTCTCCGAGGTCGAGCCGGCGGACGAACTCGATGACGAGCCGTTCGCAGGCCCGCTCGGCGAGCAGCAGTTCAAACTGGCTCAGGGATGCAGAGGAGTTGTTCGACATCCCGAAGTCCCTATCAGTCCGGGTCACCGCCGTGCCAGAGCATTTCCGCCGGCCGCCCGGGCCCGTCAGACGACCTGTACCCCGTGCCGTACGACCGCGTCGAAGAGATAGCCCTGCGTGTTGTGGACCGCGACGTCCGGCTGCGTACGGCCTGTCCGGTCCGTTGCCCGCGCCAGCAGGACCGCTGGACCCCGCTCCTTCGGCAGCCAGTCGGCCGACCAGCGGACCCAGCTTCCGCTGCGGGGCTCGTCGCGCAGCCGGGCTCGTCGCCACCGGGCACCGCCGTCGGTGCTGATCTCGACGACGCACCGGCGCCCCGCCCGGCCAGGAACGTCCCGTGAGCACCTGGCGCCGATGCGCGGGCAGCGACGCGCCGGGTGCCAGTTCGAAGGCGCTCTTCAGCGTCTGCCGGGTCAGCGGCGCGCTGCCCTCCGGCGGGTACGCGGGACCGAACAGCCGGTAGAGACCGGTGTTCCACGGGGAGAGCAGGGGCTGCGCACTCACCTCGATGTCGCCGACCCACTTGATGTTCGCGATACCGACCCAGGACGGCACGATCAGCCGCACGGGGTACCCGTGGTCGGGCGGCAGGGGCTCGCCGTTCATCTCGTACGCGAGAAGCACGTCGTCCAGCGCCTTCGCGACGGGCAACGGCCGCCGCACCCGTCCCAGGTGGGAGTCGTCGCTGCGGCATCGGCCGCGCGTGCGTCAGCTGTTCAGCGGAGAGCGCGGCTACACGCCGCGGACGCTACGCGTCCCAGATCGACGTGGCGCCGCGAGACGAGAGTCGAGGTCGCGGACATGCCGGGAGCGTGTCAGCGGCTCGGGTGACCGTCAACTCCGCTTCTGTACGGCTGCGCTGTCCGCGGCGAAGGCCCCGGGCCCGGAGCGGGCGGCGGCCGGCACATTGCCCCGAAGTTGTCCACATAACGTCTGACCTGCGCAGTCGTCTCCATTCACAGAGGTGTGCGGAGACCGGCGGGGGCAGGCGGTGGCGGGTGCAAGGGGCCCGCTCGATTTCATCGGGCCGCAATGCAGGGGAGGGAGGCGGCGGCAGGAACCGCGCAGAACCGCCCCACCGGTACGGGGGAGCCCGGTGGGGCGGTCGCCACCAGACTGCCACAGGCGGCGGCCGAATGGGGCCCGACCGGCCCGTATCCGTGGGGAGTTGAGTCGAAATCGATCCCGGACCGGATGGCGGAGGAGTCCCGCGTCGTGCAGTAGTGGCTGCTGAGCCCCGAGAAGCGGGCCGTGTCCCCCGTCTCCAGCAGATGAGGGACGTCGTCCACCACCAGCTTCACCTGGCCGGACATCACCAGTACGTACTCCACACCCCGATCCGGATTCATTGCGACCCTGTGAACAGTTCACCGCCCGGGAATACATGCATGCCGCACGGAGCTTGTGCAGCTGTAGCCGGTAGCGGCTGCCGAGGCGGCCGATGCCATGAACCGGAGCGAGGAGCTCATGCCCAAGGCGTACGTATTCACCCGCAGCGGCGGACCGGAGGTGGAAGCCTTCGTCGAGCAGGAGGTGCCCGCCCCCGGACCGGGGGAGCTGCTCGTCGCGGTCCGTGCCGCCGGGGTCAACCCTGTCGACTGGAAACTGCGCAACGGATACACCAGGCCCGGCAGCGCGCCGCCGCAGTTTCCCGCCGTGTTCGGCAGCGAAGCGGCCGGGGTGGTCGTGCAGGTCGGCCCCGGTGTCGAAGGATTCGAGGCCGGGGACGCGGTCTTCGGCAACCCGCTGACCGGTGGTTACGCCGAGTACACCCTGCTGCCCGTCGCGGTCACCGCGCACAAGCCGGACAGCCTGTCGTTCACCGACGCGGCCGCGCTGCCGGTCGCGGCGGCCACGGCGTACGACGGCATCCGCCAGCTGGACCCCGCACCAGGATCGACCCTGCTGATCAACGGCGCCGGAGGCGGCGTCGGTGTGGCCGCGGTCCAGCTCGCACGCCACTTCGGGGTCCGGGTCATCGGTACGTCGAGCGCGGCCAAGAAGGACTTCGTCGAGGCGCTCGGTGCCGTGCACGTACCGTCGGGACCCGGAGTCGTCGACCGCGTGCGGGCGGCGGCCCCGGACGGGATCGACGCGGTCTACGACCTGGTCGGTGGCGAGGCCCTGCGGGCCGTCGCGGAGCTGGTCACGGACCGGAAGCGGCTGATCAGCGCCGGCGGCAAGCCGCTCGCCGTGGAACTCGGCGGGGCAGCTGTCGTCCGGGCCCGTACCGCCGCCGTCCTCGACGAAGTGGCCCGCCTCGCCGTCAGCGGCGCCTTCAGGACGTACGTGACGCAGACCTACCCGCTCGCCGAAGCGGCCGCGGCGCTGCGTGCAGTGGAGAGCGGACACACCCGTGGAAAGATCGTGATCGAGGTGACCGCCGCATGAGCGCTCCGCACTCGCACCCGCTGGACAACCCGTCCCGCGCCTCGCTGACCGGACCGCACGCCCATTTCGCCGAGCGCAGGGGCCGCATCCTGCGCTACCCGATCGACGTCTCACCCTGGCTCGCGCTGCCGGACAACCCGGACGCGGAGGACTGGGCGGACATCGCTGCACTCGCCGGCCCCGGAGCGTCCGTCAGCCTCAATGCGCTGCGTGAGCCGCCGCCCGGCGACTGGGAGATCACCTTCTGCGCGGAGGGCGTCCAGCTCGTCGACGACGGGGTGGCTGCGGCCCCGGACCCGGAGGCTGTCCGCCTCGGCCCGGCCGATGTGCCGGAGATGCTCGACCTGGTCGCACGGACCCGCCCGGGACCGTTCCTGCCGCGTACCGTCGAGCTCGGCACCTATCTGGGCATCCGCCGCGACGGGGCCCTCGTGGCCATGGCGGGGGAGCGGCTGCACCCGACCGGCTGGAGCGAGATCAGCGGCGTCTGCACGGACGAAACCGTGCGGGGCCAGGGGCTCGCCACCCGGCTCGTCCTCGCCGTCGCCCACGAGATCAGGGAGCGCGGCGAAACGCCGTTCCTGCACGCGTCGGCGGCCAACACCAACGCCATCAGGCTCTATGAATCGCTGGGCTTCCGGCTCCGGCGCCGGACATCGTTCCTTGCCGTCGTCGTACCACGGGACGTGCCGGTGTCGGACCGGACCCGCGGCGCGGACGACACGCAGGCGGCGGCGCTGCGCTGACGGAGAGCCGCCTCTCCTGAGGTCCCGGCCCCAGAAGGTCCCGGGCCGAAGTAAGGACCTTCGGCCCGGGACTTCCGGACCGAAGGCCGCTGGTCCGACCGCCCCAGGACCTTTGGCACGGCCCATGGGGCCGTAAGCCTCGTGTGCCGAACGCCGGATTCCGGGTGCACTGGGAGGTGAGCGCCGGGATCGGGCCGGCGTCTGCAGGAGGAGGCAGTGCAGTGACGATCGGGCTCCAGCGCTCCGCGGCCGTACGCAGTGCGGCGCTGCCGGTGACCGATGTCGGGGAGGCCGAGGCCTCCGCGGCCCGGGTCGGGAACGCGGCGCTGTTCGGCGGCCTTGCCCTGCTGACCGCGATGATCGTCGTCCTCGACCTGATGACCGGCAACGACCTGCGCATCGTGCCTCTGCTGGTCGTCGTGCCCGCATTTGTTTCGGTCTTCGGCACCATCCGGCAGACGGTGGGCGTCGCCGCCTGGATCATGGTCGTCGTCGTCACCTCACGGCTGGTGTCCGGCGGGACGTTCTGGGATCTGGCCAGCGGCGTCGTCTTCACGGTGCTGGCCTGTGGTCTGGGCGTCGGTTCCTGTTCGCTGCGGATCCGCCACGCCACGGAGATCGCCAGACTGCGCACCGCGGCCGTCGCTCTCCAGCGGCAGATCCTGCGCCCGCTTCCCATTTTGACCGGCCATGTCGTCGCCCATGGGGTCTACGCCCCGATCGAGGAGGACCGGCTGGTCGGCGGCGACATCTACGAGATCGTCGAATCACCGTACGGAACACGAGTGATCATCGGCGACGTCCAGGGCAAGGGGATCGCGGCCATCGGAGCGGGGTTCGCCGCGCTCGGCGCGTTCCGGGAAGCGGCCATCCGCGAGCCCACCCTGACCGGGGTGGCGGACGCCCTGGAGGACGCGGTTGTCCGCCACAACACCTTCTCCGCCCAGACCGGTGAGACCGAACGCTTCGTCACTGCCCTGATCCTCGGTATCGACGGCGGCGACCGGGTGCAGGCCGTGAACTGCGGCCATCTGGCACCCCGGCTGCTGCACGACGGTGCGGCCGCAGCGGTGCCGCTGCGGCAGACCTCCGTCCCGCTGGGCATGGCCGAGCTCAGCAGCGAGCCGCGGGTGGCGGAACAGCTCGACTTCCCGTCCGGCGCGACGCTCCTGGTCTTCACCGACGGAGTGACCGAGGCCCGCAACGCCGACGGCACCTTCTACCCGCTGGACACCCGCCTCGGCCGCTGGGCGGGGCGAGGGTCGCGTGAGGTGCTGGACGCCCTGTATGCGGACCTCGATGCCTTCACCGGCGGCGTACGACGCGACGACATCGCGGTGCTCGCCCTGCGCAGGACGCCGGCGCGCAACCGCGGGCCCGTGCCGGACGGCGGGGGTGCGCGGCGCGCCGCGCAGACATTCGCCGAACGATAGGCCACGGGCCGGCCCCTCGGCGACGGCGTCACCGGATTCCCGGTCGGCGAGTCCGTCGCGGTCTACGGCCCGTGGGGCTGCGGTACCTGCGCCAAGTGTGCCGAGGGCAAGGAGAACTACTGCCTGCCGGCCAAGGAACTCGGCATCGCCCCGCCGGGACTCGGTGCGCCCGGAGCCATGGCCGAGTACATGATCGTCGACGACCCGCGCCACCTGGTGCGGCTCGGCGGCCTCGACCCGGTGCGGGCCGTGCCGCTCACCGATGCGGGTCTCACCCCGTACCACGCGATCAAGCGCTCGCTCGCCGAGCTGGTGCCCGGTGCCACCGCCGTGGTGATCGGCACCGGCGGCCTCGGCCACGTCGCGATCCAGCTGCTGCGCGCCATGACGGCCGTCCGCGTCATCGCGCTCGACGTCAGCGAGGAGAAGCTCGCCCTGGCCCGCACCGTCGGCGCCCACGAGACCGTGCGGGCCGTCGCCGATGCGCGACGGCCCGCACCCATGTACTCAGGACGGCTGCACACCACTCGGCGGGCCGGTGAGTCCGGGTGAACGGAGCCCGTGGCTAGAGGTGTGCGGCGAACTCCACATAGGACGCGGGCAGCACGCGGATGCTCCGCCCGGGGAAGTCGATGTGCCGGTAGATCTCGTTGTGGTGCGCGATCGACTGCCTCGGCGAGACGTAATCACCGGAGTCGGGACGGACAGACGTGGTGTGCCCGTCGGCAACCAGCACCACGTCGTACCGGTGGCTGAGCGCCTGCCGTGCCGTCGTGTCCACGCAGATCTCGGTTGCGAACCCGGTGACGACGACCTCGGTGACTCCCAGCCTCTTGAGGGTCTTGTCGAGATCGGTGTCCAGGAAGCTGTCCGCGCTGGTCTTGTGGACGACCTCCTCGTCGGCGGAGGGCGTGAGTTCGGGCACGATCCGCCAGCCTTCGGTGCCGGCCTCCATCCCGTTGCCCCGGTGCTGAATCGTCACGACCGGCACGCCGGCGGCTTTGGCACGTTCGCGGAGCCCGGCGATCGCGGCGACGCTCTCGGCGGCCCGGTACGCGATGGCCACCAAGGTGTTCTGCATGTCGATCACGAGGAGCGCGGAGGCGTGCGGCATGGACCCACGGTAGCGGCCTCCTCCTGGCAGTGAGGTGATCTTGGAGAAACGGCCCAGGCAGGCCCTCCCCGCGACGTCCGGCCGTCAGCGGGATGCGGGCGGGGCCGTCCGTATCCGTATCAGCGCGGCCCCGAGCCCCAGCCAGACGGTGGCGAACAGCCATCCGGCCGCCACGTCCGTCGCCCAGTGCACTCCGAGCAGAACCCGGCTCACCCCGACGGCCACGGCCCAGCAGCCGAGCAGGACGGCTACGGCGGTGGCGCCGGTGCTTGTGCCGGAGGCAGCGGTACGGGCCCGGCGTAGCTGTGCCCGGTGGCCGGTGGCAGCCACCAGCAGACCCGCCATCAGCGCGGATGTCGTCGCGTGCCCGGACGGGAAGGCGAACCCCGAGGCGTGCGTCGCCCAGTCGCCCACCGCCGGGCGGGGTCGTCCGATCGCTTCCATCAGGCCGAAGCGCAGCGCCTGACCGAGCAGCAGAAAGGCCAGGGCGCCTGCCGCGTACCCCAGGCGGTGGCGCATGTCCCAGCCGGCTATCAGCCCGGCGGCTGCAGCGGCGGCGTACGGGAACACGCCCGTACCCGTCGCCGTGACGATCCTGGCCACGGTGACGAGAGCGGTGGGCCGATGGTGCAGGGACCAGGTGTGTGCGGCCCGGTCGATCGGCAGCACAGACCCGTGCCGGGCTGTGAGGACCACCGCGGTCAGGCCCACGAGTCCGACGACCCCGATCAGTACGGCCCCGAGCGCTGTACGGATGCGAGGTGCGACCGGCCCCCCGGCGAACCGGGTCTGCCCCGCCGCCGGGGCCTCCCCGGTCACCGCGCCGCCACCAGCGGACGCAGTCGGCTGTCCCGCAGCCGCGCAACGGCCGGAGCACCGCGCCGGGCGGCGACCGTCAGCGGCAGCGCGACGAGCGCACCGGTGATCAGCCCGATGAGCACATCGTGCGGATAGTGCACCCCGATCCAGACCCGTGACACCGCCATCAGCAGCGCCGCAGGGACAGCGATCGCACCGAGCCGACGGTCGGTCACCAGGATCGCGACCGCCGCCGCTGCCGCAATGGCGGCATGGTTGCTGGGGAAGGACCAGTCGCCCAGCGGCGGGCACGCCTCCACGGTGACCGCATGCAGGGTCTGGCACGGCCGCTGTTCATGGACGGCGAGCTTCAGCAGATCGTTGGCCGCATACGCGGCCACCACGACCAGGGGGACACAGAGCGCCATGGCCGCGCGGGCGGGGTCTCCTGAGCGGGACCGCCACCAGGCCGCGAGCATCAGCAGGGCGAAGAGTCCGAGACCGTAGTCCGACCAGGCACGGATCGTGGAGTCCAGAGCGGCGGGGGAGCGCCGGGCGAGCTCGGTGATCGAGGTGTAGAGGCCGCCGTCGAGCGAGGTGGCGGCAGCGGCGAGCAGCATCAGCTCCGGTCTCCTTCGACGGCGCGCCGGGCGCGCGAGCGCAGCAGCTCGGCAGCGAGCGGGATGAGGGAGACGAGGACCACGACGGCGACGATCGGAAGCAGATAGCGGTCGACATTCGGCACCGACGACCCCAGCCCGTAGCCCGCGAGCACCAGCCCGACCGTCCAGATCGTGCCGCCGACGATCTGCCAGAGCGCGAACAGCCGGGCCGGCACGTTCAGCGCCCCGGCCAGGGGGTTGAGCACCGTACGCACCACGGGGACGAAGCGGGCCAGCACGATCGCCCGCGCATGGCCGTACCGGTCGAGCAGCTCCTCCGCGCGGGCCGCGCCCTCGTGCAGCCTCTTGGCCCGGCTCCGGGCCAGCAGGGCGCGGCCGCCGCGGCGCCCGATCCAGTACCCGGTCTGTGCGCCGAGCAGCGCGCCGACCGCAGAAGCGATGAGCACCTGGGGCAGGGCGAGATGGACCGGGCCGTGTGTGCCGGGCACGCTGAGCAGACCCGCTGTGAACAGCAGGGAGTCGCCGGGGAGGAAGAAACCGACAAGCAGCCCTGTCTCGGCGAACAGCACGGCCGCGATGCCGAGCACGCCGAAGGTGGCGAGCAGTGACCCCGCGTCCAGCAGGTTCACCGCTTGCGGCGCGGCCGCCAGTGAGGATACGGACACGGCGGAGGGCCTCCCATAATGGTGAGCGGGCGTACCGACGGGACGCCCGACTGACTACAGTGATGTAGACGGTCTACATCACTGTAGACGCCCGAAGCGGGAGGAGAGTTCCCATGGCGCAGGCGCAGGGGATATCGAGCGGGGATCCTGACCCCCGCGCGCACGCTCAGACGAGCCCTCGACCGCACGGCCCGGGCCCGGGGTCCGGGTCGGCACCCAGTGCGGAGCGGCGGCCGGCCGGTGAGCTGGAATCCACCGTCCTGGCGGCCCTCTGGGCGGCCGATGCCCCGCTCACCCCCGGCCAGGTGCAGGGCGCCCTCGGCGCACCCCTGGCCCGCACCACTGTCACCACGATCCTGACCAGGCTGTACGAGAAGGGCACGGTCACCCGTACCCGGTCGGGGCGAGGCTTCGCGTACACCCCCACCGAGGACGCGCCCGGCCTCACCGCCCGCCGGATGCACAGCGAACTGCAGAAGGAGGAGGACCGCGGCACCGTGCTGGCCCGATTCGTCTCGCAGCTCACCGACGCGGACGAGCAGCTGCTCCGGGAGCTGCTCGACGGAGACGCCCGATGATCTACGCCGTGTGGGTTCCGCTGCTGATGCCGTTCGTCGCGGTCCCCGCGGCCCGCCGCCTGGCGGACGCCCTGTCACCCGTGCACGCCGCGCGGCTGCTCGCCTCGACGGCCGTCGGCCTCGCGCTGTGCAGCACGCTCGCCCTGATGCTGCTGGTGGTACCCGGCGCGACCCGGCTCTCCGCCGTGGCCGCGGTCGGCGAACTCGTGAAGCCGCTTGCCGACGCCGCACCCGCCGTGGCCGTCCCGCTCGCAGCCGCCGCTGTGGCGCTGCTGGCCGGGTGTGCCGCCGCGGTCGCCCGTACCGCCCGCCGCCACTGGGCGGAGCTGCACCGCGCAGGCGTGCCGGCCGACGCCTCGGGAGGTGAACTGGCCGTGCTGCGCGACAGCCGCCCCGACGCCTATGCGCTGCCCGGACTCCCGGGCAGCCCCGGCCGGATCGTCGTCACCACCGGAATGCTGCGGGCACTGGAACCCGCCGAACGCGACGCCCTCCTCGCACACGAGCGCGCCCACCTCGCAGGCCGCCACCACCTCTTCCTCGCCGCGGCCGAACTGGCCGCCCTCTGCCACCCCGCGCTGCGCTCCCTGCGCGCACCCATCGGCTACGCGCTGGAGCGCTGCGCCGACGAGGCGGCGGCCGCGGCGGTCGGCGACCGGCGGGTCGCGGCGCG
>NZ_JBEXID010000125.1:0-14022 GCF_040608395.1 Streptomyces sp. NPDC005181 | reverse complement strand
AGTGACACGCCACTTCGGCGTGCCCACAGGCATATCCGCAGGTCAACCTACATATTCGTGCCCTAGTCGGCACCGCCAACTGTGGAACTCAGGTCGGAGTGCAGCTTGTAGAGGGAGTAGACCTGCCAGTCCAGCTCTTCTTGGAGGGCGATCATCTGGGTGCGGATGGAGTGCCACTTGTTGCGGGCTTCGTCGAGGGAGGAGGCGGTGGGAGTGGCGGTCAAGCCGGATGGGCTAGTTTTGTCGAGGTTTCGCGCGAGTTCGTCTATCGCGGTGGCGGTGGCGGTGGGGTAGGTGATAGGGAGAGGGAACTCCCGGAGTTTCGTTCCTGTGAACTCATAGAAGCGTTCCCAGTCGTCGCTAGTGAAGCCGCCGCCCTCGCCGCGAATCCCTTTGTCGTGACTCACCATCTTAAGCCAAAAGCAGGCGGTGGAACTATTCAGCACACCAAGAAGATCCCGTGGGGAAATTCCTGCTTCAACGTCCAGATTGATCACGGTTGCGGCTTGGGAGTAAATCTCATTGGTGCGGCGAATCAAGAAGTGCGGATGGGTTGACACCAAGGTAAATACAATTGATTCTTCGACGCTGTAACGTTTAGGGGTGAAGGAGGAATACTCGTACCAGGGGATCCCTCTTTCCTCCTGTGTTCCGGAGAGGGATTTTCTGATATCCAGTAGCCTCTTTGATGGCCAGAGGATCTTGAGTTCGCCTTCTGCTAGCTCGCGATGGCCTCCCAGGTCGCTGTACGGGAATACAACTTCCACCTCTCTCTGAGGGGCCCAGTCGCGAATGTCGGCTCCCTCGACTAGGCGGCGTGTCAAGAGTCGGGGCAACCCGGCTCGCTGTGCTGCCCCTCTGGTCACGTATGCGTCGTCCTCACGCGTGTTCAGCATGTTGCCCCAGTCGGCGATGACATTCTTCAAGAGGCGGGACCTCTCCGGGGCTTCGATCTGGTCGCGAAGGTCGGCGGCTCCGCCGCCGGACATGCTCCAGGGGTGTTTCGACAGTTTGGTTCGCAGCGTGTCTGTGCTGGATACCCACGTGCTTTCTGATTCGGGTCGATCAATTTGGTCGACAATTGCTTGCCAGACAAACCCTGATGCTGGATCCTCCGGCACTCCAGGCTCGCCGCGAACTCCGAGCACGGTTCGAACTGTAGTCGACTTGGCGTAAGGTTTCCTCTGTCCAATTAGAATGACAGTAGGTGTTCCGTGGCCAGGGATGTATGCGCCGGATGTGTCGATGATCTCTGTAAGTTCAACCTTGTGTGCGAAGAATTCTTCAATCAGCTTTTTTCCGAACTCTCGTTTCATGAATCCGTTAGAGGTAATCTGTCCTACGCGTCCGAATCCTTGGCCGTCCTTTGTTCCAATTTTTGATAGCTCGAAGAAACGTTCAGCGAACGGGACGGTTAGCTGATACTGCCTAGTGGAAGACTTGTAAAGTTCCTTGTAGGTCTCTTTGAGTTTCTTGTCTTTGATCGTGATGTAGGGCGGGTTCCCAACCACCACGTCGTACCGCCCCGGTTCAAGAATCCTCGTATGCTGCTGTACATCCTCCGTCGCATAAGCAAACTCCACGAGCGGGTCCCCGGACTCCTCGTCGATGAGCTCAAGTTCGAGCTGCCGGTTCTTGATGAGCGAATCGCCCACCGCCAGATGCACCGGCCAATCCCACCGCCCCGCCTCCGCCAGCGTCCGTACATTCGCCGCAGCCATCGCAGCCAACAGCAACCGGAACCGCGCAATAGCCACCGCGAACGGGTTGATGTCCACCCCGTGCACCGAGTTCAGCGCATCCCGCACCCGCTCGTGCACGTCCTGCCCAGGCTGGCGCTCCGCCGACAGCCGCACCATCCTCCGGAACGCGCCCAGCACGAAGTGCCCCGACCCGCACGTCGGGTCGATCATCTTAAGTTCGCCGAACCGGCCGCCCATCTCCCGTACGACCGGGTCCATCGTCCGGTCGAGGATGAACTCCTCCACGAACTCCGGGGTCTGGAGCAGCGCATACGTCTTCCGGGCCGCCTCGGACAGGTCCTGGTACAGGTCACCCAAGAACCGGGTGTCCCAGCCCTCCGTACCGTCCGCGTTCAGCGGGTCCGTGAAGTCGTGAACCAGGACCAGGGCGCCGCCTTCCCCCTCACCCCGCTCCCGCCAGAACTCCACCAACGCCCGCGCCCCGTCGTGCGACAACGGGATCTGGTACAGCGGATTGCGCCGCGCATCGAACAGCAGCTTCCCCGCCTGCCCCGCGCCCAGCTCGGCGAAGGCACGCTCCAACCATCCCCGGTACGTGGGGTCCTCGGTCTCCTCCACGTACTGAGCGAACCGCGCCTCCGCGAGGTCGCGCCGCTCGGCATCCGCACCCGTCAGATACGGCTCCGGGATCAACCGGTTGTCCTCGCAGAACCGTACGAACACCGTGCCCAGCACCCACGCCACGGCGACCTGCGTGACCCGCTCGTCCAGCCACGCGTTCCACGTCGCCGCCGTACGCCCCAGTCCCCGCGCCTCGTCGTACTCCGCCCGCAGCCGGCCCGCGACCGCCTCCGCCGCACGCACCGTCTCCGCGCGCTCCGCAGACAGCTCGGCCAGCCGGCCCTCCAGCCAGGCTTCCCACTGCGGGGCCTCGTCCGGCGGGACAACTGCCGTGCCCGCCTTCACGTACTCCGTGCGCAGCGGCTTGAGGACCTTCTCGCCCTCCGCGACCTGCTTGCCGAGGTCCACCTCGACCGCCTTGACCTGTTTGATCAGGTCCGTCTTGAGCGCCGTGCGGTCGATCACTTCTGCTGGTCTCCCCTTGTCACGTTCACCGTCGGCATACCGCGCCGCCCCCATATGCCCAACTCGCCGGCCCGGTGGGCGTTCGACGCCCAGGAGTCCGGCAACACGACCCACTCGCCCAGCCCCGCCTGGTACGGCACAGCCGTCGTCGCCAACCGCGGCGGCCGCGCCGGGTCGCTCTGTGGGCACAACAGCCACAGGCCCCGCCCGCCACCCCTCGCGCGCTCGGCCAGCCGGTCCAGGACCCCCATCGCGTCGTACCGGGCGAACGCCCCGGCATCCGTCAATAGCACCGGCGCCAAGGGGCCCGGGGCCGACAGCAGCTCGCCCACCCGGGGCTCCACCACACCCCACGCCGTGCGCGCGTACTCCGCGAACTTCATGGCGCCCTTCGAACCGGGAGGCGCCACATCCGCCCGCAGGATCGTCTCCCAAGTCGGCTTGGGACGTGCGTCGACCAGCTCATGCAGGGCGCTCAGGAACAGTTCGGTCACCGAGACCGCCCCGGCGTCGAACCGGTCGCCCACCAACTCCCGTACCGCATTGTTCGCCAGCCCGGTCCGTACCGTCAGCACCCGGAAGCCGTCCCGGCGGGCCGAGGCCGACAACCGCTCCTCGGCCGCCACCGCGCCCGCGAGCTGCGGATCGTCGGAGTAGCGGTGCGCGGCGATCGTGCCGGTCGCCTGCCGCCGCCCGTCCGAGGAGAGGAAGCTGGAGGCGAGGTCAGTCTTTCGCGGCAGGTAGCGCAACGTCCGGGTGCTCTCGCGGGTGGACAGGACCAGGTCGAATCCGGCGTCCCGCAGTGCCTTCGTCAGCGGCCCGGCGGTCGGCAGCGCGTGCCCGCCTCGTTCGTTCAGCAGCTCGGGGAAGCGCGCTCGTACCCGCTCGTGCACATCGGCACCGGTCAGCCCCGGCTGATCGGCCTCCGCCACGCCCGGGATCATCCGCACGAGTCCGGCCTGGGTCAGGCGCAGGGCCCGTACCAGCGGCAGCTTCCGTGGGTAGATCTCCAGCCGGGGCGTCGCCGCAGCGTTTCGCGCGGCCGCGGCCGCGACCTCCACCAGACGGCGCTCGTCCCACTCCACGACCGCACTCGGCGTGGGTATCGCGCTGAGTTCCGCCAGAACCGTCGCCGCGGTCGGCAGCGTGTCCAGCTTCGCCAGCCGGTCCGCGACCTTGCCCAGCTTCTGCGCGTAGTCCAGCAACCCCGGTGCGGACGGGGTCTGGGGTGCGTCGTCCTCGCCGACCTCCAGGGCCAGCAGTCCCGCGCCCATGCCCTCGTCGGCCGCGTCCCGGTTCGGCGCGTGCCGGAACTCGGCCTCCTGCGGGACGAGTTGTTCGACCTCCACCACCGCACGGACCGCCGCCAGGGCCAGCGCCCGGCGCTGTTCGCGTTCCTGGAGCTGGGTGCCGCGGCGCACCGCGAGGGCGTCCGCGATCTCTGCTGCTGATGCGAGCCGGCCCATGGTGTGCAGGAGTTCCAGGATCTCGGCGCGCAGCGCCTGTACCGTCGGGTGCTTCTTCCAGCGGATGCGCTGCGTCTTCAGCATCTGCGGGATCCGGCCCGCCGACAGGTGGAGCGCGTCGGCGACATCCTTCTGCCTCGGCCAGACACCGACCTCGGTGGGCAACTCGCCCTGCTCGTTGGGCAGGCGCAGCAGCAGCCGCACCATCTCGCACTCGTTGCGGTTGGTCCCGTCCTTCTTCAGCTCCGGTACGAAGACCGTCGCCAGGGCGTCCAGGCTGACACCGCGCAGCGCACGCTCCGGGAGCGAACCACCGCCACCGGCCTCGGCCATGGCGCCCGCGACCGCCGCCTCGGCGGCCGAGAGTTCGGCCTTCGCCTCCTTGCGGCCCTCGGGCGTGAGAGGCGCGGCCGGGCGCTCGGCGAGCTGCTGGCGCCACTCCTTGATCCGGCCCAGGACCTCTTTGCGGGTCTTTGCGCCGAGGCCGGGAGCGTTCACCAACTGGCGCTGGCTGTAGTCGAGGAGCTCGCCGACCGTGTTGACGTGCAGGCCGTAGACGAACGACTCCGCCGCCGGGCTCAGACCCGATGCCGACACCGGGGTCGTGCGGTCCGCCTGCGCAGCCTGCCGGTCACGCTGCCGGTCGGCGGTCTCCTCCTCGGCGTCCGAGATCGGGGCGTCCGAGGCCGCGACTGCTGCCTCCGCCTCGGCCGGAGCCGTATGCCGTGAGCGGCGCGACGACGGCTTCGCCTCGTCCATCGCCAGGAAGATCTTCTTCCAGGCGTCCCGCATGGGCTTGAGATCGCGGAAGCGCTGGGACGCGTCCCGGTGCAGAGCCTGGCGGAAGAACGCGAGCAGACCGTCCTTGACCGCCGGGTCGAAGGCGTCGCCCGCGATCCTGGGATACGGCTCCTGCTGTGTGTCGGTCTGGCGCGGTGACACCTTGCCGTCGCCCCACACCGGCAGCTCGCGCGACGCCATCTCGTGGAGCGTGACCGCCAGCGCGTACCGCTCGGCGTGCCCGTCGTACACCGAACGGTCGGTGAGCGTGCCAATGAACGGGTCCAGATAGCCGTCCGTGCCCGCGCCGGTCTCCTTCACCGGATAACCGGCGAGCGAGAAGTCGATCAGCACCAGCTCGCGGGTGCGGTTCGGGCGGATACGGATCGCGATGTTGTCCGGCTTGATGTCGCGATGCCAGACGCCCTCCCCTTCAAGGAAGTCCACTGCACCGAACAGATAGTCCCCGTAGGCCTCCAGCTGGTCGACCGACAGGCGGCCGAACTCGCGGAGCTGTCGGGCGACGGTTTCCTCGCGGCGGCGGTTTTTCGTCACGCCAGGAGCGGTGGGTTCCGCGTCGGCGGCGCGTTCGTCGCCCACGTACTCCATGACGAGGACCGTGCGGCCCCCGATGCGCTGCGGCTCCGGCTCGACGAGCCGGATGATCCGCGAATCGGGGCGCAGCCGACCCATCACCTCGGCCTCGCGGGTCAGCACCTCGCCCCGGCTGTCCGACAGTGCCACCTTCAGCACCACCAGCGACTTCGAGAGACGGACCTCGGGCCCGGCCGTCAGATCCCGTACCAGGAACGCGCGGCTCGTCGAGCCCGTCCCGAGCCGGCGCCTGACCTCCCAGCGGCCGGCCAGCACATCGCCCGCGACCGCGTCCAGGGGGTCCTTCTCGATCAAGGTCGCAGGCGCGGGCTCAACGGCAGTGGGCTCGGTCAGGTCGTCCTCGACGACCTCCAGCATCTCCAGGAAGTCGTCCACCGACGACAGCCGGTCGGCGACGCTGTAGGCAGTGGCAGCCTGCACCAGCTCGTCGATGTACTCCGAAAGACCGTCGACCACCGCACTGGGGCGCAGCCCCTCGCCCGCCTCGAAACGGGCCAGCAGCTCGGCCTGACTGGCGGCCGGGGCCTTGCCGGTGGCCAGAAGGTAGGTGAGTACCCCGAGCCCGTACACGTCCAGGGCGACAGGATCGGCCTTGAGCGCGGTCAGTTCGGGAGCGAGATACGGGTCCGCACCCTCGGCGATATGCGCACCCGCCCGCGAGAACGTGGTCGGTGCGAGCCGATCCCCGCCGCTCCGGCCGGCATGCTCGGAACCGCGCTGGACGGCAACCTGCCAGTCGGAGATCTGCAGATACGGATTGAGCCAACCGGCATCCTCGCTGTCCGAACCCGCCGCGCCGCCCCGGGCACGCGGCATCAGATGGATCGCACGCGCGGCCAGGCTGCGGTGATAGATGCGCCTGCCGTGCGCCGAACGCACCGTCTCGGCCAGCTGCCGCACCAGCGCCATCCGGCTCAGGATGTCCAACTTCTCGCCGTACTGGGCCAGATACTCGTCCAGGCGCAAGGTCCGCGGATCGTAGTCGAAGATCAACGCAGGCCCGGCGGAATGCCCGGACGGGTCGTACTGCTTCAGCTGCACGACCCCCGGGTGCCGGAAGCGCCGCAGGACCGCCGCCTCACGCCGCGCCGTACGCTCCACCGAGGCCCGCAGCTCGGCGTCCGAACCCCGCTCGCGCAGGTAGACCCGGATCCGGGCCGCCTCCGGCAGATCGCTGTGCCGGGCCAGATAGTCCGCCCAGGTGGGGCCGGAATCGAAAGACTTCCGGTTCAGGAGATACGGACCGACCTTGTACTCGGCGTCACTGCGTGCGATACCGACCCGGCCCAGGGCCGCAGCGATCCTGCGCGACCGGGGGGCGTCGATCCGCCGCTGCTCGAAGTGCGGGGGCTCCTTCAGCATCGCCAGGAGCTGGGGAACGGTATGCACGCCGTGCTGGTCGTGGGCGGGAAGCCTGATCTTCAAGGAGGAGTCGGTGAAACAGACCGCCTCCGAGACCCACACCCGCTCGCCCTTGCGCTCCAGCAGCCCGGCCAGTTCCTTGGCCTTCTTGTTCGCCAGGTGCAGAGGATTGCCGTGTGAGACCTGCCGGCCCCCGGGCTGGGTCTGCAGCCAGCTGCCGTTGCGGGACTCCAGGGAGCCGTGCCAGTCCTTCAGCTCGATCAGAAAGACGCCGCCGGGAGCGATCACCAGCAGGTCCACCTCCCGGACGTGACCGGTGTTCGCCGTGAAGGTGAAGTTCGACCAGGCGCGCCACGGGTCGTTGTCCGGAAGCTCCGCGCGGATGGCTTCAAGACCCCGACGCTCATGAGGGAACTCGGAATCCGTGACCGTTTCCCAGCGGCCTTCCCGCATGCGTTGTCCCCGCTTCGCTTCCATGGTGTTCTGTAACGCTTTGCCCACATTCCGGCTGTGCCGGGCCGGCAGCCAAATGCCCCGTTGCGATCGTATCCGCTGCTGGTGGCAGCGGGGACGGTGTCGAACATTGCGGGCGGGTACTCAAGCGGACCGGTGACTCAACAGGCGTGGCCGAACTCCATGCCTGTTTTGATGACCGCAGTCGTACAGTCCTGACGCCCTGCAGAACGAGAGGGCGCACCGCTCTTTCAGGGAGATGGGACCACCCCAGCCGGAATCTGGAGTTCCGGCTGGGGGTCGCGGGGACGGGATGGACGGATGGCGGGCAGTCCGGCGCCGGCGAGGAGCGCGGCGGTGTGGCGGGCGACGGGCTCGGTGACCGGTTCGACGACGAGGCGGGACAGGGTCCATTCGAGGCCGGGCGCTTGATGCGGGGGTGCACGACTTCGACGAGGGCGGCCGTACTGGTGATCACTCCTATTGCGGCGGCTCGGGCCAAGGCGAGCCGGCCGGTCGCCGCGCGGTCGCGAAGCACTTTGGCCAGTTCCTCAATGTCGAGGGCGAGCGCGTCACGCGGCGCTCGCCCCACTGTTCGACTGCTGCTCGCGGGCACGTTGCAGTTGGTCGCACTCGGCTTGGAAGAGCAACTCCCGTCTCTACGACCGCTTCACCTACCGTGACGGCAAGGCGGTCCGCGAGGAATCGGGCGGCGGACAGCTGATGGAGGGCGACAAGGCCATCGACCTGACGACCATCGACTGGGACGCGCTGCCGAAGCTCCTGCGCACCGCCGAGAAGACTCTCAACGTCGACGAGCCCGACAGCAGTTGTGTGATCGTGGACCCCTCGTCGCCGTTCCAGAACGATCAGCCGGTGTTGCGGGTGTACGTCTCCGACGAGTGCGGCGGCGCCTTCCTCACCGCGCACATCGACGGCCGGATCATCGAGAGGAACCCGCGGGCGTAAGGCTGACGGGCTCGGTCGGTGAGGGCAGGCCGAGCCCGTACGGACTCTCGACGACGTACGTACAGCTCGTGTACGTGTAGCCGTACTTGATGCGCGACCCGGACGAGTAGCTGTCGACGTTCGCGCTCGCGCCCGTGCCGTGCTTGTACAGGAAGTGGTACTCGCCCTCCGGAAGCCGCAACCGCACCTTCGGGTAGCTCCTGCCGCCGGCCTTGCAGGCGAGCATCGACCCGGACACCTCCGTCCCGTACCGCTTGCAACTGCCGCACGCCTTGAGCGTGACGCGGCCGGTGACCGGGCCGGTGTAGAGGATCTCGACACCGCTCGGGGCGTCATTGCTGATGACGAGTTCCATCCGGGAACCGCTCGGGCGTCCGGTCGGCGGCAGCCGCTTGCCCGCCGCCGGCCGGTCGCCGGCGATCTCCGCGGCGATGGCGATGTCCCGGGCCCGAGCCCTGCGCTTGTCCTTCCTGTAGGTGGTGGTGAACTCCGTCAGGGTCTGCTGCGCCTCGGTGAACTGCTTGTTCTTGAACTGGTCCACCCCGCAGGCGTACGCCCCGTTCTCGATCCCCCGGTCGGCCTCCCCGGCCCGTGCGGAGACTGACGTCTCCGGCATCGACGCCACGCTCGCCCGGAGCCCGCGCAGCGTCTCGGTGGCCGAGCAGGGACTGCTTCCGCTCACCGCCCGGGCCTGCTCCGAGATCTTCTCGGAGACCGCTGGACCCACCTTCCGGGCCTGCGCCGAACCGGGAAACGTACGCAGCAGCTCGGCCAGCTCGCCACCCGGCGACCCCACGGCCGAGTTGCCCAGCTTCGACACCCCGCACGCGTACAGCGAGGTGGCCAGCGGACCGTCGGGCCAGCCGGCGAGGTCGCCCAGCAGCTTCGGGTCGATCGACTCGGGCACGGTCCGCAGATACGTCAGTGGTGCGACGGCCTCGCAGTGCCTGCCCTGCCGGTACGGAGCGGCGACCGCCTCGTAGTACGCGTTCAGCCGCTCCGGTACGAGCTTCCCCGCCCTCGACCCCGCGTGCTCCTCACCGAGATCGCGGTAGACGGCGAGAGCGGAACGGTAGTCGGCCCGGGCGGAATCGAAGGTCCGGCCCGAGGCGTCCCGCACGGTCCGGTCGCTCCCGCCCAGCCGGTCGAGCAGCATCTGCTCGACGGCCTCGTCCTGCGCTGAGCCGTAGAACACCACGCCGCCCGCCGGCACCGCCAGCAGCACCAGCCCGGCCCCGGCCGCCACCACCGGCCGCCACGACCCGCCGACAGCGGTACGCCGTGCGATCCGCGCCCCGTCCACGGCGGCCGCCACCACGACGACCACATACCCGACTGCCGGACCCGTGGCCACGCCGCCGGGATCGGCGGGCAGTGCCACGAGCAGCAGCACGGCCGTCGCCCCCCAGCACAGAACGGCTCTGAACCACCGTCCCGTCAGCGCATAGCCGAGCCCGAGTCCGGTGAGATTGAGCAGCCAGGCGGCCACGGCGCGCAGCGCGGCGCCCGGTGGCGGCGGCCCCACGGTGGGCGGACGGGCAGGCGGTGGCGGTAGGGGAGGAACGGAGCCCGGCCGGAAAACCTGATCGTCCCCACTCATCCCGGCCCCCCAACCGTTGGGCACGGCACCCCTGACCGCGCCCGGTTTCACCACCATCCTCGCCGCCACGAACGGTGTCAATCAGGGCGCATCCGCCCCGGAACGCCCGTCCGTCGGTAGACTTCGAAGCGCCGTGACTGGCGCGCGTCCCGACCGGGATGCTCCGTGGAACCGACCACGAGGAAGCGGCACACTCCGGGCCTGCCCGGAGGCGTCACCGCCGGAGAGCCGTCCGCCTGGGCATCCGGGTCCACGCCGCAGCAATGCGCCAGACCCGGGAGGATCCCATGACGACACCCGAGAACCGCCGCCCCGCGCTCTCCGCCACCGACCCCGAGCTCGCTGCCCTCGTCACTGCGGAGGAGCAACTGCAGGCCGACACCCTGCGCCTGATTCCGAGTGAGAACTACGTCTCCGCAGCGGTGCTGGAGGCCTCCGGCACGGTCCTCCAGAACAAGTACTCCGAGGGCTACCCCGGCAAGCGGTACTACGAGGGCCAGCAGGTCATCGACCAGGTGGAGACGGTGGCCGTCGAACGGGCCACGTCCCTCTTCCGCATGGACCACGCCAATGTGCAGCCGTACTCGGGCTCGCCCGCCAACCTCGCCGTGTACCTGGCGTTCCTCGAGCCCGGCGACACCGTGCTCGGCATGTCGCTGCCGATGGGTGGTCACCTCACGCACGGCTGGGGCGTCTCAGCGACCGGCACCTGGTTCCGCGGGGTGCAGTACGGCGTCCGGCGCGACACCGGCCGGATCGACCTGGACGAGGTCCGCGACCTGGCCCGCGCCGAGCGCCCCAAGGTGATCTTCTGCGGCGGCACCGCCGTGCCCCGGACGATCGACTTCGCCGGCTTCGCCGAGATCGCCCACGAGGTCGGCGCGGTCCTGGTCGCCGACATCGCCCACATCGCCGGCCTGATCGCGGGCGGCGCCCACCCCTCACCCGCCCCGCACGCCGACGTGGTCTCCACCACCACCCACAAGACCCTGCGCGGCCCGCGCGGCGCGATGCTGCTGAGCCGGGCGGAACACGCCCGTGCCATCGACCGCGCAGTCTTCCCCGGCCTCCAGGGCGGACCGCACAACCAGACGACGGCTGCGATCGCGGTAGCCCTCAAGGAAGCCGCAACCACCGACTTCAGCGCCTACGCCCACCAGGTGGTCGCCAACGCCCGCGCCCTCGGCGAGGAGTTGGCGTCCCGGGACTTCGACCTGGTCTCCGGCGGCACGGACAACCACCTCCTGCTGATCGACCTCACCGGCAAGGACGTGCCCGGCAAGATCGCGGCGAAGGCTCTGGACCGGGCCGGGATCGTCGTCAACTACAACGCGGTGCCCTACGACCCCCGCAAGCCCTTCGACCCGTCCGGCATCCGCATCGGCACCCCGGCCCTGACCTCACGCGGGATCCCCGCATCCGCGATGGGCACGGTCGCGGAGTGGATCGACCGGGTGGTGGAGGCGGCGCGCACGGGCGACGAGGCGACGGTCACCAAGGTGCGCGCCGATGTGAAGAACCTGATGGACGCCTACCCGGCGCCGGGGCTGCCGCTTGTCTGAGGGTCTCCGGGCTCCGCGGCGGGCAGCCGGGCGATGAGCAGGGCCACGTCATCGTGGTCGCCGGGCCGGCGCAGCGCCCGCAGGAGCAGGTCGCAGGTCTCCTCCAGATCGCGGTGCGGGCCCGCCAGCAGGGACATCAGGAGATCCAGCCGGTCGTCGATGGCCTGGTCGCGGGTTTCGACCAGGCCATCCGTGTACAGGACCAGCTGGTCCCCGGGGGCGAGGTCTAGGCGAGTGGTGCTGAAGGGGACACCGCCCACGCCGAGCGGAGCGCCGGTGGGCAGGTCGAGCAGTTCGGGGATGCGCCCCGGTCGCATGAGGATGGGTGGCAGGTGCCCGGCCAGCGAGATGTCGCACCTGCCGGTGTGGGGGTTGAACACGGCGTAGGCGCAGGTGGCGATGGTGTGTTCGATGCCGGCGGTAGCCCGGTCGAGATAGTGCAGGACGTGGGCGGGTTCAAGGTCGAGTTGTGTCAGCGTGCGGGTGGCGGTGCGCAGCTGGCCCATGGTGGCGGCGGCGTCGATGCCGCTGCCCATCACATCGCCGATGACCAGGGCGGTCTTGTCGTCGGTCAGCGGGATGACGTCGAACCAGTCGCCGCCGATCTCGCTGGTGGCGCCGGCGGGCTGGTAGCGGTGGGCGATCCTCAGACCCGGTTGGTCGGCCGGTCGCTGGGGTAGCAGGCTGCGCTGGAGGGTCAGGGCGGCGTGCCGCTGGCTCTGGAACAGGCGTGCGTTGTCGATGCATACCGCCGCGCGGGCGGCCAGCTCCCCGGCCAGGACGACGTCGTCGTCGTCGAAGGGCCTCGGGTTGCCGGCGCGCATGAGGCCCATTGCGCCGATCACCTCGCCGCGGGCGATCAGCGGGATCGCGAGGTAGGAGTGCACTCCGGCTTCGGCCAGCAGCGCTGCGCCGTTGTCGTCCCGGGCGACGTGGCGTAGATCCTGGCCGGTCACATCGACTTTGAGGACGGGCCGGCGGGTGTTGACGCACTGGGTGATCAGACGGCTGGCGTCGTACTGGGCGTAGTCGCCGGTGGGATCGACGGCCTGAGTAGCCACGGTGGGGTGGGTCGCCACCACCGCCAGCGCCCTGAACCGTGCCGCGTCGACCGCACCCGCGGAGTTGCGGTGGTCGTCCAGGATGCTGTCGAGGACATCCACCGTGGTCACGTCGGCCATCTGCGGCACACAGACCTCGGCCAGCTCCCGGGCGGTCTGTTCCAGGTCGAGGGTGGTGCCGACCCGCACGGACGCGTCGGCGACCAGAGCCAGTCGGCGCCGCGCCCGGGCGGCGTCGGCAGCCGCCCGGTGCTGCTCGGTGACGTCCACCACCGAGGTGGCCAGTCCGAGCACCTGCCCGCCGGCGTCCTCCAGCCGGTAGAAGGACACCGACCAGGCATGGTCCTGGTCGGCGCCGTCCGGGGTGCGGCCGACGACGAATCGGTCCAGCAACGGTATGCCGGTGGCCAGGACCCGGCGCATGTCCGACTCGATGGAATCCTCGTTCACGAAGGGCAGCGCCTCAGTGACGGTGCGCCCGATCTGCTCGGCGGCAGCCAGACCGTCGATGCGCGCCAGCACCGGGTTGACCAGCACATACCGCAGTTCGGTGTCCATGACGCCCAGGCCGATCGGGGACTGGGAGACCAGCCGCATGGACAGCGCCAGATCCCGCTCCACCCGCTGCAGTGTCGCCTGGTCCGTGGCCATGCCCAGCGCGTAGTAGTCCCCCCGGGCGTCCTGCAGCCGCATATTGCGAAATTCCACCAGCCGCGTGCTGCCGTCCCGGTGCAGGACCGGGAAGCTCCCCGCCCAGCGCTGCCCGCTCTGCATCACCCGGGCGAACAGCTCGATCACCGCCTCCAGGTGCTGCTCGTCCACCAGCAGCCGGCCCGCGAACGCCCCCAGCGCCTCCTGGGCGGTATAGCCGAACAGTTCCTCGGCCTGCGGGCTCCAGAAGACGATCCGCCCGCTGTCATCGAGTACCACCGCAGCCAGGCTCAGCACATCCAGCAGCCCGTTCGGTGCGGATGCCGCACCTGGCCGACCGAGCCCGGCCAGGAACGCATCGGTCGTACTCATCCCCGGGCACTCCTTCCGCTCGCCTGCCCGGCGGCAGCTCCGTCCGGCCGAGCCCGTGCCTGCTCCTTTCGCCTCGCTGCGGCCCCTCCATCGTCTCTCCGAACCCGATACCCAGCACTCCACCGCCGATGCGCGGTCCTGGGGGCGATCAAAGGGAAGGCTTCGGTCGACACGCCGGACCAGCCGACGGGACCCGGGCCCGGCCCATATCCGACAGCAGGCCCTCCGATCGGGCGTAATGCCTGATCAGACACGGCAGCTGTAGTTCTTGATCGGTAGGGCATCGTTGCTGGTCAGGCGGTTGTGGCGGCGGTGATGTTGTTCCAGCGGCGGTGGGCTTCG
>NZ_JBEXID010000124.1:0-14167 GCF_040608395.1 Streptomyces sp. NPDC005181 | reverse complement strand
GATCCTCGGATTGTGGGCCGGCGACGGCGGCGAGGGCTCCAAGTACTGGACCACCGTCCTGACCGAGATCAAGAACAGAGGCGTCCGCGACGTGCTGATGCTGGTCTGCGACGGCCTGTCCGCCCTGCCCGACGCGGTCAACACCGTCTGGCCGCAGACCGTGGTGCAGACCTGTGTGGTCCACCTCATCCGCAACAGTCTGCGCTATGCATCGCGCCGCGACTGGGCCGATGTCGCCCGCGACCTCAAGCCCATCTACACCGCCGTCAACGAGGAACAAGCCCGCACCCGGCTGGAGGAGTTCGCCGAGAAGTGGGCCAAGCGGTATCCCTCGATCTCCCAGTCGTGGGAGCGGGCCTGGAGCGAGTTCGTGCCCTTCCTCGGCCTTCCCGACGCGATCCGTCAGGTCGTCTACACCACGAACGCGATCGAGTCGTTGAACGCCCGCTACCGGCGCGCGGCCCAGGCCTGCGGACACTTCCCCAACGAGACCGCCGCCCTCAAGCGCCTCTACCTGGCCACCCTCGCCCTGGACCCCACCGGCCGCGGCCGCCAGCGCTGGAACAACCGCTGGAAGACCGCCCTGAACGAGTTCGACGTCCTCTTCGACGGCCGCCTTACCGCCACACGAGCGTAGGCCGATCAGCCCACCGAAGAACCTGTAGGCCAAACAGACGAACTACACCTGATTCCTGATAGACCCATTAGAGCCTCACGCTGTGGTCAGTAGCGGCGGGAGAGAGGATGGAAGACGATGAGAGGCCTGGTGAGAGGGCCACGAAGTTGGGTACGGTCATGCATTTCGGGAGAAGGGGTGCCTCATGGGTGCCACCGATGCGTTCCCGGAAGGTCCTGCCTCGGTGGGGGTCGCCCCGGCCGAGCCGGGCGGGCTGCTGGACGTGCTGGGTGTGGCGGCCGTGGTACTGGACGACGCGGGACGGATCGCGTTGTGGAGTCCGCAGGCCGAGGAGCTGTTCGGCTGGACCGCGGACCAGGCGCTGGGCCGGTTCGCGGCCCCGCTGCTGGTGGCCCCGGAGCACTTCGACCTGGTCCTGCATCTGTTCGCGCAGGTGATGAGCAGTGGTGAAAGCTGGGCCGGCGTGTTTCCCGTGCGGCACAAGGACGGAAGTACGCGGCTGGTGGAGTTCCGCAATATGCGGCTGCTGGGCCAGCACGGACAGTCATACGCCCTGGGTATCGCCACCGATCAGGCCACTCTGCGAGAGGTGGAACGGGGTCTGGCGCTGTCGGTGCAGCTAGTGGCCCAGTCCCCGATCGGCCTGGCTGTCTTGGACACCGACCTGCGGTACGTGATGGTCAACCCGGCGCTGGAGGGCCTCAACGGCCTGCCGGCCGCCCAACACATCGGCCGTGATGTCTACCAGGTCCTGCGGTTCTTGGACGATCCCGGGGCCGTCGCGTCGATGATGCGGCAGGTTCTGGACACTGGTAGACCGCTGATCAACCACTTCATCGTGGGCCGGTCACCGACTGTTCCGGACGCTGACATCGCGCGGTCCGTGTCGTACTACCGGCTCGAGAATCCGGCCGGGCGGGTGCTGGGTGTGGCGGCGTCGGTGGTGGACAGTACCGAGCAGCACCGCGCCGGCTTGGAGGCGGCCGAGGCCCGCAAGCGGCTGGCGACCATTGCCCGGGCCTCGGCGATGGTGGGCACCACCTTGGATGTGGAACAAACCGCCCGGGAACTGGCCGACATCCTGGTGCCCGAGCTGGCCGACCTGGCCGCCGTCGACATCCTCGACGCAGTACTCGACGACAGGCAGCCAGAAGCTGTGTCCCCCGGCGCGCCGGCCCTGTTCAGGGCGCTGGCAGTCACCGCTGCCTATCCCACCGACGCCGTCTACGCGGCCGACCCGACCGGGCACATCGCCGCCTACGACGCCGACCGTCTCATCACCCAGTGTGTGACCACCGGCCGCCCCGTCCTGGTGAATCGGGTGACCGAATCGGACCTGCAGCACATCGCCGCCGAGCCGCGGGGAGCCGCCCTCCTGGCCCAGGCCAGCCTGCACGCCTACCTGGCCGTGCCGCTGATCGCCCGCGGGGAAATCCTGGGTGCCCTGGACCTGTGCCGCACCCGCAACCCGCTGCCGTTCGACCCCGACGACGTCGTCCTGGCCGGTGAGCTGGCGGCCCGCGCTGCGGTGCGCATCGACAACGCCCGCCTGTACCAGAACCAGCGCCGCACCGCCTTGACCCTGCAACGCCACCTCATGACCCACCGGCCACCTCAGCCGACCGGCCTGGAGATCGCCTATCGCTACCAGCCCGCCCAGGTCTCCGCAGAGGTCGGCGGCGACTGGTTCGACGCCATCCCCGTGGCCGGCGACAAGACGGCCCTGGTCATCGGTGACGTGATGGGCAGCGGTATCAACGCTGCCGCGACCATGGGACAACTCCGCACCGCCGTCCGCACCCTGGCCGAACTCAACCTCGACCCCGCGCAGGTCCTCCTGCACCTCGACCACATCGCCGGTGGCCTCGAGCCCGGCTTCGCCACCTGCATCTACGCCGTCTACGACCCGCACCGCATGCAATGCCTCATCGCCCTCGCCGGCCACCTACCACCCGTCCTGACCCGACTCGGCCGACAGCCCGAACTTGTTGACCTGCCCACCGGCACCCCCCTCGGCGTCGGCGCCGCCGCGTTCGAACAGACCACTCTGCAACTGGATACCGGCGACCAGCTGCTGCTCTACACCGACGGCCTCGTCGAAACCCGCGACCAACCCATCGACACCCGCCTGAACACCCTCCTCGACGTCCTCACCGAGCTGCAACCGACACTCGAAGCAACCTGCGACCACCTCCTGGGTGCGCTGCGCCATCCGCACGACCACGACGACGTCGCCCTCCTCATCTGCCGCGCACAGGCCCACCAGTCGTGATCACTGGCGCATCCCACCCACGCCTTGCCACAGGGCGGTTCGAACCTACCGACCGTCAAGGCGAAATGCCCCCGACCGCCCTCCGGTACGGCGAGTTGTTTGAACAGGCAACGCCGCGGACCCCGTGGGTTTTGCCCCAGTTCGTTGGCCCCTCTTCGAACTGGCCCAGGGGTGGGTCGGGGCCGGCACGGTCCCGGCGTCGCGGGCCGAGATCAGGCGGCCAGGCGCGGCCATCCGGGCGTGAGGCAGCGGGCTCCAGCGGCGGGCGGGTGCCGGCATCCGGGCCGCAGAAATCGTGGTTGCGGCCCTGCCTGGACCGGCTGCTCGGTACTGGATGGCTGGTCAGCGGCCTGGGCCTGGCAGCAGGGGTGCTGGGCCTCCTCCACGGGAAGCCCCTTTCAGGCGACGACACCTCTCATTCGATAGCGAGAGGTTCTGGATCCTGATGGGCCCGCCGGTGTTGTCTGCCAGGGGGTTACCGCATCCGTACAACTGTCAGCGTTCCGTGTCGGCCCGATGCTGCCAGGACTTCCACCGTCAGGTCGGTCTGGATCCGGGTGTATGTCTCGCCTTCCGTCCGTCGCTCACCCATCACCTGCGCTCCCGCCAGGGCGGCGCCGATGTGTGAGGCGAGGACGGGCTCGAGGCGGGCGGACAGCCTTACCTGGCTGTCCTCGTCGCCGACCACGAGGGCCAGGTGCTGCGGACGGAGCCTGGGCCCCGTAAACCCGACGACCAAACCGTCGGCGGTGTCGGCGTGGCGGACCTTCACCCACCCGCGGCGCCCCGACGGGTACGCGGCCGCGCCTCGCTTGGCCACGACCCCTTCTAGGCCCTGCGCCTGGAGTGCCTCGTACCAGTGCTCCGCCACATCCCGGTCGTCGGTCGCCGGTACGGGCTGGATCGGCGGACCGACCTCGGCAAGCAGTTCCAGGAGAAGGGCGCGCCGCTCGGTGTACGGGAGGGTGCGGGCGTCGCCGATCGCCGGGTCGGGGTGCTGCACGAGGTCCCAGCAGGCGTACGAGGCCGGGTGCCGGGCGGCCAGCGCGCGAGCCCGGGTCACGGACGACGCGGCCCTCGACTGAGCGGCTCCGAAGTCGAGCCGCCCATCCCGCCAGATCACCGCTTCTCCGTCCAGCGCGGTGCCCGGCCGCAGCGCCATGCCGGCCAGGGCCAGGTCCATCCAGTACGGCGTGACGACCCTCCCGGACCGGGCGTACAGGATCACGGTGTCGTCGGTGCGGCGCAGCACGACTCGGTGCCCGTCGAACTTCGGCTCGAACCACCACCCCGGTCCCTCGGGCAGCGTCGGGACTGCCTGGGCCAGCGCCACTTTGATCGGGAACTCCACACTGTGATCCTGTAAGTCCCGCCATCCCATGGCATGCCGGGGAGTCCGTACGGCCCTATGCGCCCATCAGCCCCGTCTTCGGATGGCAGATCTGGCACGCCTCGATATCGGGCTCGGGACGTACTGCCGCAGCAGGCCGTTGATGCCTCTCCGCCAAGCCGCAAGTTGACGTGGTGCCGCCAGGAAGCAGGCCCCCAGCCCGCGGGCCGTCCGCGACGCGGAGCTGATCCTGCGGCAGCCCCTTGATGGCGAACAGATCGCCACCGCTGACAAGCGTGGCCTGTACCTCGGTCAGCACCTGCCAGCGTTCGATCCCGCCGTGAGCCTCGATGGCCTCGGAAAGCAACGTGGTCATGCTCAACTCCTTCAGTGCGTCCTGCTTGACCGATGGGGTAGGCGGGCCGGTGACTGTGCCGGATGGTTCAACGCCTGGCCACGCCACTGAGCCGAGCGGCCGTGGCGACCGCTTCGGCGACCGCCGGTGCCACCCGCGGGTCGAAGGGGGAGGGGACGATGTGGTCGGGGCGGACTTCCTCGACGACCATGGAGGCGAGTGCGTCCGCGGCGGCGAGTTTCATGCCGGGGGTTGCGCGCGGTGCGGACGCGGAGGGCTCCCGCGGAGATGCCGGGGAAGGCGAAGACATTGTTGATCTGGTTCGGGTAGTCGCTGCGGCCGGTTGCCACGACGGCCGCGTACCTACGGGCGACGTCCGGGTGGATCTCGGGGCACGTGATCACCCGGCGCCCCCACGCGCCGGGTCTGTGAACATCCACTGACTACCACTCAACAGCTCGGTCGTTGACGGTGGTGCCGGGGAAGAGATGCTCGGCGGTCAGACTCAGGATGGTGGGGTTGATCCGATCCAGGTGCCGCAGCAGCGTCAGGTCGGCGAACTCATTGGCGTGCCGCGCCACCGCAGCCACTTCCTCGGTGTCCCTGAGGTATTGGCGGGTCTCGTCCACATGACGGGGGTCGTCGTCATTCTTGGGGTTCTTGTGCCCGGCGACGACGGCACACGGGTTGACCGCGGCGATCTTGTCGATGGCGGCGATCCAGTCGTTGCGCCGGTCAGGAAGCGGCCGCGCCCTCTCACCGCCGGCGAGGTAGGGATGGACGTGGTTTCGGAGCGGTTCACGTCTCAACTCGGCCTCCACTGCGCCGCGTTGGTTACCCATCATGCAGCACCGAACCTGCTGCATGGGCGGGTTGAGAGGGTGACCATGCTGATCGGCACGTGCGAGGGTTTCAATCCCCTGTAACCATGGAGTTATCCGTTAGTAGTTGCGGCCGGGCCGTCCGCCCGCAGCAGCCACCCAGAGACGTCGCCCACCTGGAGAACGCGTAGGGCGAGACCTCGTTGCACATGCTCAACCCGGTCGCGGATTTCCACCGGGGCGTACGCGGGCAACTCAGGGTAGAGCTTGCGCATCCACACGTCCCCTGTCAGCCACAGCGCCGGTCGTGGGCTTGAGGGTGCCGTACTCCAGGGTGTACATAGGCGCTTCGTGGCTCTTGCCGCTCCGGGTAGCGGGCTGGCGGAGACCGGGCGGTGTCCAGTGGTGGCGCCATGGGTCGTGGTGAGGGTGGTGCACGACATATGCGTCGGCCACGTCGTGGGCGACCTGTACCAGGGCCATGCCCACAGCACCTGAGATCTTCATCCGGTGGTCTACCCGCTTGTACGGGACCTCCGCCTGGTTGTGGCGCGTGTTTGAGGCTGACCGCTGACCGCTGACCGCTGACCGCTGCCCCGAGGCTCAGGTGGTGAGGATCGCGGCGGGTCGGGGGCAGTGGCATGGGCCGGGGGAGGGGGCGTTGGCTCGGCCGGATACGGCTGAGGCTGGGCGCAGGGCGGGGCGCCGCGGGCCGATGGACGCAGTAACCGTAACCGTCACTGCCGCGGCCGGACTTCTCCAGCCCGCCCTGAAGGCGATCGGGACGGCGTGGTCTCCGCTGCCCACGCGGGGTGGGCGAACTTCCAGACGGTGCAGGCGCGGACACCGCATCCGAAGGGGCAGCAAGCTCTCTTCCCGTCGGCTCTGTCAGGTCGGCGTTTCGGCAGCCAACTCCTTCTTCCTCTGCCGATAGGCCCGCATGGATGCCTGGGAACCGCATTTCGGGCCGCAGTAGACGCCAGAGCTGTTCCGCGTCCGGTCGAAAAAGCAGAAGTGACACGGCTGGTTCCGGCACGCCCGCACCCTGTTCCACAAGCCCGCCTGGGCGAGTTCGGTGACGCTCGCCAGTACGGTGCCGAACAGCCCGGGGACGCCGGTCTGCGCGGTCTCCAAGGAGGCCCCCGAGGCGGTGACGACCGTTACCAGCGGATGCCGGGACGCGACACGGCGCAGGTGTTCCTCCGCCTGATCGAGTACCTCGGGTGTGATGTCCTTGTCGCCGGAATGAGCGAGCAGCACGGTGATCAAGGCGTCGCGCAGTTCGCGTGCACCGGCTGCGTCGGCCTCTGTGACGCGGGGGGTCTGCGAGCCCAAGGCGTTTTCCAGCAGCCATGCGTGCATGCTCTCGGCGCTTGCGAAGCGCTCTGTCAACCGGTGGGGGCCTGCGGTGTGCGTGTTGACGAATTGCAGGACGACATCAGCCGCCGACGGCTGGCTCAGCGGGCTGCCCTCGGTCTTGCGCGGGACCATTGTCGTCCTCCTTGATCGAAGGAAAGCTAGACCATCCAGCGTTACCTCCGAAACCATTACGGTGGCAATCTACTTCCCGCGAGGTGAGAAATCTCCCCCCGGCGCGGAGCGGAGCCCGGACATGTTCGCCGGGTAACCCGGCGATGCCACGCTGCCGTACCGGGTGCTGAAGCAGTTGCGCGGAGCTCGCGAGGGACGCCCGGTGAAGGCGTGGGTGATCGTGGCGCAGTGCCGCTGCGGACTGGCGAGGGCCGCTTTCCGGGCGATCGAGGCGCCGCTTTCGTCGGTGCGCAGCAGGACGGACCGACGCGCCCCGGCGCGCGCACGGCCGCGATGTCGGCGGAGGTGGTCATGCCGCCCGTCGCAGTGCAGCTTGCGCAGGAGCATCCAGGTTCTGAGCGTGGTCTGACCGACCGCACGGATCGTGACGTGGGCGATGTTGGCGGCCCTGCTGACCTGCGGACAGCTTGTTCCAGCGGCAGCGGTGAATCCGCACGGTGCCGCCGGCGCCTTGACAGCCCTTGTCGGCCCTTGTCGGCCCAGCAGGGCACGCGCGCCTGGCTGTGGCAGGGCGTCATGGCGCCATGAGTGCGGATGGTGCGGGCGGCGTGCACCGCGCCGGGCGTCGCGGGTCGGACCCACCGCGGGTTTCCGAGTGGATCGGTGAGGACCTGGACGGTCATACCATGCCTTTTGTGCCTGCCGGAGTCTCTCCGCATTGCCCTATGCGTTGCTGCTGCACCTGGTTCGAGCCTGTCACGAGGAGGATTGCATGTTGCGAGCTAACCACCTATGGTCATAACTATGACGAACGCACCGCGCCGCACCGCGCCGCGCCGCACAGAGGGGCCTCGGCGAGTCCCCGCCCGAGCCCTTCTCGCGATGGTGGTCGCCAGCAACCCGCCACTTCGGCGCTCGCGGCGCTCGCTCGGAGAAGGGGGCATGCGAGCCGCTTGGAAACACGACTCAACGGCCTCGACGGCGGGGCGAGCTTGCTCGGGAGCGGACCGATGGACCAGCGCTTCGCGATCGCCGTCACCCGCACCGGCCGACGGCGCATGCAGCCATCACCGTGACTCCGAAGGGATCGAGCGGACGAACCGCCGCACGACGCGGGGCGTAGGTCTCGGCACGGTTTTCGTCAAATATGGATGACCGACATCATCCAAATTTCACCACCAAACCGGCGGGAGGCAGGTATCTCTCTGCCGTCTCGGACACCCGTGGAACCGGTGATTCGCGGGTGCGAGGTTCACCGACTCAAGAAAGAGAAAGCCCACATGCATTTGAAGCTCGAACTCATCGTGCTGCCCGTCTCCGACGTCGATCGGGCCAAAACCTTCTATGAGGCCGCCGGGTTCCGCCTGGACCTGGACAAGGCCGCCAGCGAGGACTGGCGCGCGGTGCACTTCACGCCGCCCGGCTCCGAGTGCTCGATCATATTCGGCAAGGGAATCACCTCCGCCGCACCCGGCTCGACCCAGGGCCTCTACCTCATCGTCTCCGACATCGAAGAGGCTCGCGCCGAGCTCGTCGGCCGCGGCATCGAGGTGAGCGAGGTGTTCCACGACGCCGGAGGACTGCTCCACCACGGCCACGAAACCGGAGAGATCACCCACCAGCTCGAGGGGCAGGGGCGGCTCGCCGGCCTGCACCCCGACCGCGCCTCTTACGGCTCCTTCGCCACCTTCAGCGACCCGGACGGCAACGGCTGGGTGCTCCAGGAAGTCACCCAGCGGTTCCCCGGCCGCTGACACGAGTCAGTCACCCGAGGGTGTGACGGGTCGCACGGTGGTGGCCGACCCGCTCACCACTTGGGTGCAGCCCAGGAGAAGCCGGCGGCCGGATCGGCGCGGCACCGGTCACATATACGAGCATATGCTCCTATATCTCGATCAGTCCCCGCCGCGCCCTGACGCTCGGGCAACATTGCGAAAGGAAATTTCATGAACATGTCTCCTATGGAGCCGCCGGCCCAGGAGGGCCCCGGATCAAAGCCGACGTCGCACCGTGCCCGGCGCGGGTTCTCGCGACGCGTCTTCGTCGGCGGCGCGGCTGCTTCTGCCGCTGCCGCTGCCGGCATCTCGCTGGTCGGCGGATTGGCCCCGTCCGCCGCTGCCGCTCCCACCATGCGCAGGCCGAAGGGTTTCGGCTCGGTCGCCACGGCGCCGCATCTGCCGGCAGGGTTCACCAAGACGTTCACCAGCCGGTTCGTGCAGGCCGGTGGACTGCGCCAGCACGTGGTCATCGGAGGCGACGGCCCGCCGCTGCTGCTGGTGCACGGCTGGCCGCAGAACTGGTACGCGTGGCGCATGGTGATGCCGGAACTGGCCCGCAACTACACGGTCATCGCCGTCGACCAGCGTGGCATCGGGCTGACCGACAAGCCCCGTGACGGGTACGACACCCGCACCCTCGCCAACGACCTGATCGCGCTCATGGACGCACTCGGCCACCAGCGGTTCGCCGTGGCCGGCCACGACACCGGCCTGATCATCAGCTACGCGCTGGCGGCGGATCATCCAGAGCGTGTCGCCCGCGTGGCCCTCGCCGAGGTCCCCGGGCCCCCGACGCTGAAGGCCTCGCCGCCCCTGTTCATCGATGAGGACCACAACAACAGGCTCTGGCACATCCCCTTCAACCGGGTCAACCACGAGCTGACCGAGAAGTTGGTCAGGGGCCGGGAAGAGATCTTCTTCGGCTACGAGTTCGACATCCAGGGCGGGAAGAAGCTGCCCGACTACGCGCGCGAGTACTACTTCCGTCTCTTCTCCGACCCCGAGACCCTGCGTGGCGGCTTCGGTCTCTACCGCGCGTGGGACACCATCACCGCGCAGAACGCGACGCGCACCGAGAACAAGCTGACGATGCCCGTCCTGGCGATCGGCGGATCGGAAAGCTGGGGTGACAAGGTCGGGGGCGCGATGAAGCCCCTCGCGAACGACGTGCAAGGTGTGGTCATCCCCGGTGCCGGCCACTGGATCGCCGAGCAGGCCCCCAAGGAGCTGCTGTCGGAACTGACCGAGTTCCTGGCCCCGTACCGCACTGCCGCCGCATCCCGCTCAATTCGCTAGAGGGAGATGCCCGGACGCCTGGGCAGGACGCCGACGAGACTGGAATGAGCTCGACCGAAGTGGCCACAGCTCTTCACCGAAGAGTTTGCCGAGGGTTCGCCCGTCTCCTGCGCTGATCTCACGCCGGAGCCCTCTCCGGAGGTCGTCCTGCCCGCCGCTGTCCCGGCGGGCGGGACGGCCACGTCATCGCGCAGTCCCGCCCGGGCGACATGCCGGGACGTCCTCACACCGCTGTGTGGCCAGCCCCATCGGGCGGCTGCTGTGTCCGTTCAACCAGCCCAACACGCTTCCCCGCCTGCCCGGGAGCGACGGGGCCTTCACCCATCCCAGACGGGAGTCGTAGATGTTCGCCGACATCGGCCCGCTCGAAGTTGTGACACTGATTGTGCTGGCCGTCATTCTGGTAGGGCCCGACAAGCTCCCCAAGATGGTGTCCGACACCGTGCGGACCCTGCGCAAGGTCCGAGAGCTCTCACAGAGCACTCAGGCGAGCATTCGCGACGAACTTCCCCCGGAGCTCCAGAACCTGACGCTTGAGGACCTCAACCCGAAGGCCCTCGAAGAACCTGCTGAGTGCCGAGAGCCTGAACCTGACCGAGCTGACCACCGGCTTCGACCTTGAAGAGGAACCGCCCGGCAGCGCCGCGGCGGAGACCTCCAAGAACACCGGGAAGTCCGCAGGACTCGGCTCGAAATCCACTACCGCCGGCCACCGGTCTTAAGTTCCCGGCGCGCCGGGAACCGACGCGGCACCGCGGCCGCGGCAAGGACACGCCCGTGACACGGAGACCCTGCGCCGCTGTGTCGGCGGCCCACCCACCGGCCGCCGCGGTCGCCGTCTGCCCGCCAACGCACCGATCAGTACACGGGGCCTGGCTCCCGCATCCGCCGGCAGCCAGGCCAACCGCACAGGAGCGCCGCTCCCGTGCCGCAGCCCCCCAGAAAGGAAACACCCATGTTCGGCAGGCTCGGAGCACCCGAGATCATCCTCATCCTCGTCGTCGTCCTGCTCCTCTTCGGCGCCAAGCGCCTTCCCGATATGGCCCGTTCCTTCGGCCAGTCGCTGCGGATCCTCAAGAGCGAGACCAAAGCCATGCAGAAGGACGGTGCGGACAAACCCCAAACCAGCGTGCACGTCGCCGCCCTTCAGCCCGTTCCCGACGGCCGGCACACGGCCCCGGAAGCGGCCGCGGTGACACCCCTCACCGGCGTTGAAGCGCCGGAACCACTGACAGACACGTGCGCGGCCGATGCTGCACATGAAGGGACCGGGACCGCCCATGCCCACCCGTACACCGCATGACGCTGCGCAGATGCCCCTTGGAGAGCACCTCCGTGAGCTGCGAAACCGCCTGATCAAGGCTGTCGGAGCGATCCTGCTCGTCACGGTCGTCGCAGCCCTGTTCTACAAGCAACTGATCGGATTCCTCATCGATCCCCTGCCCGGCTGTGCCCCGGACCGACTGGCACACGAGAACGACGCGGGGCGCTGCGGCGTGATCTCGCTCAACGGTCTTCTCTCACCCTTCACGCTCGCGCTGAAAGTATCGATCACCGCGGGAATCGTCGCTGCGAGCCCGGTGTGGCTGTATCAGCTGTGGGCTTTCGTGGCACCAGGACTGCACCGCAACGAGAAGAAGTACACACTGGTCTTTCTCGGGGCCGGAATCCCGCTGTTCCTGTCCGGCGCCGCCGTGGCGTACGGGAGTCTGCCGACCACGACACGGGTGCTGATCTCCTTCACCCCGGACAACGCCACCAACCTCCTGCCCGTCGACGATTTCCTCGACCTGGCCACCCGCATGGTCGTCGTCTTCGGCCTCTCCTTCGAACTCCCGGTCCTTCTCGTGCTGCTGAACCTCGGCGGCGTGATCAGCGCGCGCCGGATGGCCGGCTGGTGGCGCGGCATGCTCATGGGTATCGCCGTCTTCGCCGCGGTGGCCACTCCCAGCACGGACCCGCTCAGCATGCTGCTGCTCGGCGCACCGATCAGCCTGCTGTACCTGGCGGCGTGCGCCATCTCCTGGTGCAATGATCGCCGCCGGGAGCGCACCGACGGGGCCGAGCCGGACGGAATCCCGCAGGACATGGAAGCATCCCCCATGGACCTGACTCCGGCCCCCGTCGACCCCCCCGACAGCATCGCCATCAGCCGGCCGTGACAGCCGAGCGACCGGGTGAGTTCGCGGCTGTCGCGGGGCGGTGCGGCCGGCAGCAGGATGCCGTGCGCCTTGCGACGCCAGATCAAGCACACAATTCCGGAGCCCAGGGACCAGCGGGCCAACCGCCGGCGTCGCGGCAGCATGGGTGACTGTCCGACCGGGTTCAACAGGGACATCTACAGGCGTCGTAACGAAGTGGGGCGCACGATCAACTGGCTCAAGAACTTCCGCGCGGGCGCGAGCCGTTACGACGAACGGACCTACGTTTTCCACGACACGGTCGCTGTCGCCTCGATCCGGCTGTGGCTCTGTTCCTGAGGCAGAGTCGGTCGCTCCCAATCCACCGCCGCTCACATGACGGGGCAGTTGGAAGACGTGTACTCATTCGCGATGTTGAAGACGCCGGCACAGCGCGGGCATTCCGCCTTGCCGAAGAGATGAGCGATCCCGTCGGCAAGCACGACTTCCCCATCACGGACGGCGGTCTCATGCATCCATCGACCGATGCCGGAGAGGCCCTCGGGGGACGCCGGCCTCAGGTCGCGTCGGGCCACGTCGCCCAGGTGCCTGTCCCGGATCGCTGAAAAGCGTCCGTAACCGCCGATGGCGATGGTCATGATCACGCGGTGGCCGCTCCCGTTCCGGGCCGGTTCCGCCGCAGGGCCGGTCTCCTCGCTTCGCACGTCGGCCGTTCGGACCCGCCGATGCCAAGCCGGGTGGACCCAACGCGGCTCCTGACCGGCCAAGATGAGCGCATGGCCAGCAAACCCCTGCAGATCCCGCTCGATCAGCTCCGGCATGCCTTCGAGCTGGTGCTGCGGCACGTCGAAGCTTCAGCCGGCAGCACGGTGACACTCGAACACGACTACTTCTGGTCTGTTCCGGGCGATGAACTGTACGAGGTCCACAACGAGCCGAGAGCGATCACGATCGGGCAGCTCTCGGAGTCGTGGCAGCACCTTGAGGGCCTGCTCGCCGACGAGGACCGGGTTGTGAGCCACCACCTGGTCTGGCTTGCCGACGTCATCCGGGCGATCGGCCAGGACACTGTCGGCTAGTGGCTCGTCTCGCATCGTTGGGTGGGTAATCGACGTTCCGTCTGATGGTCAGCAGACTGTCTCCAGGACCTGATCTTGGAGGTGGTCGTGGGACGTCGACCGAGTGTGTTCGTCCGTCCGGTCAGTATGGAGGAGGGCCGCCGCCTGCAGCGGATCAGCCGGACCGCCAAGGACCCGGTCAGGTTGCTGCGGGCGATCGTGGTGCTGATGTCCGCCCAGGGCCAGACGGTCGAGGACATCACCTCGCTGATGCGGATCGGCGAGGACTACGTCCGCGATGTCATCCACGCCTTCAACGTGCGGGGGTTCGACGCGCTTGACCCAAAATGTCTCCTGGCAGGCCACAACCACGTGGAAGACCTCTATCGATCCGGACTTCATCGCCAAGATGCACCGGGTCCTCGCGCTGTACGACACCCCGCCTGCCGGCGGCCGGGTGATATGCGTCGACGAGTTCGGCCCTCTCAACCTCCAGCCGCGCAAGGGCAGGTCCTGGCGTCCAGTCGGCAAACCCCGTCGGCTGCGGGCCACCTACAACCGATACGGCGGCGTGATGCACATGCTCGCCGCCCTGGACCTGGCCACCGGCAAGATCTGCTACAGGATTCGGAAGCGTAAGCGGTGGCGAGAGTTCCTCGGCTTGCTCAATTCCCTGCGCTCGCGCTGCCCCGGAGAGAAGCTGTACGTCGTCCTGGACAACTTCTCCCCGCACAAGCATGCCGAGGTCCGCAGCTGGGCCGCTGACAACGACGTTGAGCTGGTCTTCCTGAAGTTCCCCCTCTGAACTGGACAGCCTGATACTGGGACGGATCGGTCCCGGAGGAAGTAGTCCAGGTTGAGTGGCAGGAGCAACATGAGTAAGCGGTACACGTCGGAGTTCAAGCGGGACGCGGTGGCACTGGTCCGGTCGTCGGGCCGGAATGTCACCGAGGTCGCCCGGGAACTCGGTGTGAGTGCGGAGGGGCTT
>NZ_JBEXID010000123.1:0-14181 GCF_040608395.1 Streptomyces sp. NPDC005181 | reverse complement strand
CTGACGCTGGGCATCGGCCAGGCCGAATGCGCCTACTGGACCCTGCCCGCCGCCCGCGGGCAGGGCGTCGCACCCCGGTCCGTGGCCGCCGTGGCTCCATCAGCGAGGAGGCGTGGAGCCGGACGGTCACCATGCTGACGTACAAGACCGCCCAGCTCGGCGGCACCCGGCACAAGGTCCCCGCCCCCGGCACCTCCCAACGCGGAGGGCGGCACCCTCGCCGTCCCGGCACCGGGCAAGGGCAATCTGCGGGTGTACGTACTCGACCTCGGCGGCAGGAACGCGGCGCCGGGCAAGATCGGGGCCGACGGTCCCTATCTGAAGTAGGCGCGGACACCGACAGAGGTGACGGGCGTGCTCCGGGCACGCCCGTCACCTGCGGCGGTGGCTCAGCGCGCCGACGCGTCGAGGTGCGGGAACCGGAACTCGGTGCGGCTGCGCGCGACGTCGCCGGGCCGCAGCACGGTGCTGGGGTACGCGGAGCGGTTGGGTGAGTCGGGCAGGTGCTGGGTCTCCAGGCAGAGCGCACCGTGCCGCTCGTGGCGCCGGCCTGCGGTGCCGGCGAGCGCACCGTCGAGCTGGTTGGCGGTGTAGACCTGGATGCCGGGTTCGGTGGTCCAGACTTCCAGGATCCGGTCCGTCGCGGGGGCGGTGAGCCGGGCGGCACGCCGAAGGGTTTCCGGGGCCCCGGGCGCGCGGACGATCCAGCAGTGGTCGAAGCCGCCCGCCATGCGCAGTTGTTCGTCCGGCAGCGCGATCCGCTCCCCGATGGTCTGTGGGGCGGTGAGGTCGAACGGCGTGCCGCGCACGTCGGCGGCGGGGCCCTGCGGGATGCCGTCCGCGTCGACGGGCAGGTAGGTGCCGGCGTCCACCTGCAGCGCGTGGTCGAGGATGTCACCCTCCGCGGTCAGGGCGAAGTAGGCATGGTTGGTGAAGTTGACGACCGTCGGGCGGTCGGTGGTCGCGGTGTAGTCGAGGGCGAGTGTGCCCGCCGTGTCGAGGGTGTACGTCACGGTGACGTCGAGCGCTCCGGGGAACCCCATGTCGCCGTCGGGGCTGTGCAGGGTGAGCCGGACGGCCGCGGTGTCGGCGGTGGCGTGCCCCGTGGCCTGCCACATTCTGGTGTGGAAGCCTTCGGGGCCGCCGTGCAGTGCGTGGCCGCGGTCGTTGGCGGGGATCTCGTGGGTGGTCCCGTCGAGGGTGAAGCGGCCGTGGGCGATGCGGTTGGCGAAGCGGCCGATGAGAGCGCCGAAGAAGGGGTTCTGCCCCGTGTAGTCGTCGAGCGTGGCCAGGGACCGGACAACCGAAGCGGCGGCTCCGTCGGTGTCCGGCACGGTGAGGCTGTGCAGGATGCCGCCGTAGGTGAGGATCTCGGCCTGGACTCCCGTACCGGAGTCGAGTGTCCAGACATCGACGTCGGTCCGGCCGTGGGCCGGGCCGAACGGTTGGTGGTGCACGGTGGGGCGAGGCATCGGAGATCCTTCTTCGGAGAACCTGGTGACGGGCGGCGGACCAGGCGATTTTACGGACAGTCCCCCGGACAGCCCTGGGGGTGCCCGGCCGGCGGGCCCTGCCCGCCGGCCGGGCAGGACCCCCTCAGGGTCCGGACTGCTCGGCGGACGGGCGCGTCACGGTCGATTCGCGGACGATGAGCTGGTAGCCGGGGCGGGGCCGCCGAGGTTCGGGTACCGGGCTGCCGGAGAGCCGTTCGACGAGACTGTCGACGGCGAGCCGGGCGATGGCTTCCTTGTCCGGTGCGATGGTGGTGAGCGTGGTGGCTCCGTACAGGCTCTCCTCGATGTTGTCGAAGCCGACGACGGCGACGTCGTCGGGAATCCTCAGCCCACGCTCGGAGAGGGTGCGCATGGCGCCGATGGCGATGAGGTCGTTGTACGCGAAGACGGCGTCGGGCCGTTCGCCGCGGTCGAGCAGGGCCGCCATGGCGACGGCCCCGTCCTCGCGCCCGTATCCGTCGGTGACCACGACCAGGGACTCGTCGGCCTCGATGCCCGCGGCGGCGAGCTCCTCGCGCCAGCCCCGCAGCCTCAGGTGGGCGGGCTGACGCTCGCGTCCGGTGCGTGAGCCGAGGAACGCGATCCGGCGGTGCCCCAGGTCGATGAGGTGCCGTACGGCGTCGCGGGCGGCCGCCACATTGTCGATCGCGATGTGATCGTAGGGAGCCTCGTACTCACGCTCGCCGAGCAGGACAAGTGGCGCGGTCTCGGTGCGCGCCATCAGGTCCTCGGTCTCCAGATGGATGGGGCTGAGGATCAGGCCGTCGATGACATGGGACCGGAAGCCCTGGCTGACCAGGAGTTCCTTCTCCCGGAGGCCGCCGGTGTGGTCGACCAGCACGGTGTAGTCATGCCGGGCTGCCGCGTCGACGACCGCACCGGCCAGCTCCGCGAAGTACGGGTTGCCGAACTCGGGCACGGCGAGGGCGATGATGCCGGTGCGTCCCTTGCGCAGATGGCGGGCGGTGAGGTTCGGACGGTAGCCGAGCTCGTCGATGGCCTGCTGCACCTTGGCACGCATCTTGGGTGTGACGTGCTGATAGTTGTTCACCACGTTCGACACGGTCTTGATGGACACGCCCGCCCGTTGCGCAACGTCCTTGAGGCTGACGCCCACGGCACTCCCTGACTCGACTCGGCGCGCGGTGTCGCGCATGGGATCGGCTTGCTCCGGCCCGGGACCCGGCGGACCCGGGCCCGGCACGGTTCAGGTGGTTCTGCGGCTGCGCGCCAGATAGCGCTGTGCCACGACGACAACGATAAGGAACCCACCGCTGACCACCGACTGGTACGAGGAGTTCAGCGAGCCGATCTGGTTGATCAGATTCTGGATGACGGCGAGCAGCAGGACACCCCAGAGCGTGCCGCTGATCGATCCGGCGCCGCCGATGAGGAGGGTCCCGCCGATGACGACGGCGGAGATCGCGTCGAGTTCCATGCCCACGCCGATGATGGTGACGCCGGAGGACAGTCTGGCCGCGTTGAGCGCTCCGGCGAGTCCGGCCAGCAGGCCGCTGAGTGTGTAGACGAGGATCTTCGTACGGGCGACGGGGAGGCCCATCAGGGTGGCCGCGTCGCTGCTGCCGCCGACGGCGAAGAGCGTCTGTCCGAACGAGGTGCGCTGCAGGAGCAGCCCGCCGCCCCCGAACAGCACCAGGGCGATCAGGATCGGGTAGCCGAAGCCCCAGATGCTGCCCTGCCCCAGCTCGGCGAAGGCGGAGCCCTTGGGCACCAGGTAGGTGGTCGCGCCCTCGTTGGTGAAGGCGAGGAGCATGCCGCGGGCGGCGAGCAGGGTGGCGAGCGTGACGATGAACGGTGCCATCCCGGCGCGGGCGATCAGGAACCCGTTGAGCAGACCGATCGCCGCGCACACCAGGAGCGGTACGAGCAGGGCGGGCAGGAGACCCCACTGCGAGGCCCAGGCGGCGAGTACTCCGCCCAGCGCGAAGACGGATCCGACGGACAGGTCGATGCCGCCCGTGATGATGACCATCGTCATACCGAGGGCGACGACGGCGAGGAAGGACGCCTGGACGGTCACGCCACGGGCGTTGTCCAGGGTGGCGAACGTCGGGTACACGAACGAGGCGACGATCACGACCGTGAGCAGTACGGCGAGCACGCCCTGGCGCTGCACGAGTTCGGCGAGCCGCTCTGCGAGGGTTGGCTCGGTACCGGCGGACGGCGGGCGGGGCACGCCGCGGCCGGCGGAGACGGGCGTCTTCTGCGGCGCGAGCGCCGGGGCCGCGGGGGCGGGTGTGGTTTCGTTCATCGGGACCGACGCTCCCGGGCGACGTAGACGGCGGCGATGATGATCGCCGCCTGGGCGATCTGTGCGGTGGAGTCGGGCAGGTCGTGCTTGACGAGGGTGGCCCGCAGCAGCTGCATCAGCAGGGCGCCGGCGACGGTACCGAGCACGCGGATGGAGCCGCCGTTCAGCGGGGTGCCGCCGACGACGACGGCCGTGATGGCGGAGAGCTCCATGAGGGTGCCGAGCGAGGAGGGGTCGCTGGCGGTGAGCCTGGCGGTGGCCAGGATGCCGGCCAGGGCGGCGAGGACCCCGCAGAGCACGTACACACCGATCAGTACGCGGCGGACGGGCAGCCCGGCGAGGGCGGCGGCGGGCCGGTTTCCTCCGACGGCGACGATCTGACGGCCGAAGGTGGTGCGCTGTACGAGGAACGCGACGGCGACAGCGAGCACCGCGGCGATCACCACGACCAGCGGGATGCCGAGGAAGGACCCCGTACCGAGCGAGAGCAGGTCGGGGTTGACGATCTGCTTGAGCTGACCGTCGGCCATGACCAGGGCCAGGCCCCGGCCGCCGACGAACAGGGCGAGCGTGGCGACGATCGGCTGCAGCCCGATCAGCGAGACCAGGGCGCCGTTGACCGCTCCGACGACCGCTCCGGCGAGCAGCGCGACGGCGAGCGCCGGCACGAGCCCGTATCCGAGGTAGAGCGGGAGGAGGGCTGCGGCGAGCGCCATGGTCGAGCCGACGGACAGGTCGACGCCCTCGGTGCCGATGACGAGGGCCATGCCCAGGGCGACGATGACGATGGGGGCGACCTGGACCAGCTGGGTACGAAGGTTGTCGGCGGTCATGAAGTGCTCGGTGAACAGGGCGTTGAATACCAGCAGCACGGCCACGGCCGCGTACACGCCGTACTCCTGGTACCAGGCGGGGTTGCGCAGCCACGCGAACGGGCGGGCGGGGGAGGCGAGTGTCGCCTGGGTGGTCATCGCGGGTCCTCCTGAGCTGCCGTGGCCTTCCCGGTGGGCACCGGTGCCGACTGCACGTCGGGACCGGGCAACGGTGAGTGGTCGGCGAGCACTTCGAGCAGTTGACTCTCGCCGACGTCGTCGCCCGTCAGTTCGCCCGCGACGGATCCGCCGCGCAGGACGACGATCCGGTCGGCGCCCTCGATGAGTTCCTCGATGTCGGAGGAGATGAGCAGGACGGCCAGCCCCTCGCGGGCGAGGTCGTCGATGAGACTCTGGACCTCGGCCTTGGCGCCTACGTCGATGCCACGTGTCGGCTCGTCGAGGAGGAGGACCTTGGGCTCCAGGCAGAGCCAGCGGGCGAGCAGGACCTTCTGCTGGTTGCCGCCGGAGAGTTCACCGACCTTCTGCTCCGGGCTCGCCGCCTTGATCCGCAGTCGCTTCATGAAGATGTCGACGATGCGGTCCTGCTTGGTGCGGGAGACCACACCGGCGCGGGAGAGGCGGGGCATGGCGGCCAGCACGATGTTCTCGCGCACGGAGAGGCCCGGGACGATTCCTTCGGCCTTGCGGTCCTCGGGCAGCAGGCTGATGCCCGCGCGGATGGCGCCCGCCGAGCTGAGCCGGCGCAGCCTGCGGCCGCCGACGGTGAGCTCGCCCGCGTCCAGACTCAGGGCGCCGGCCAGGGCCTTCGCCGTCTCGCTGCGGCCCGAGCCGAGGAGGCCGCCGAGCCCGAGTACTTCACCGGCGTACAACGACAGGGATATGTCGTGGAGCTGGTGGCCGCGGGAGAGTCTGTTCGCGGTGAGTACGGGGGTGCGTGCCGCGTCGTGTCCCTCGGCGGCGAAGCCGGTCGTGCCGTTGTGGCGGACCTCGGCCAGGTCGCGGCCGAGCATCATCGAGACGAGTTGCATGCGGTCGAGGCCGGCGAGGTCGCCGGTGTGGATGTGGCGGCCGTCGCGGAGCACGGTGACGCGGTCGCAGATCCGGTAGAGCTCGTCCATGCGGTGGCTGACGTACAGGACGGCGATGCCTTGGCCACGCAGGTTCTCGATGACCCGGAAGAGCGTCTCGACTTCGCGCGGTTCGAGCGAGGAGGTGGGTTCGTCCATGAGGACGACCCGGGCCTTGACGGAGACTGCGCGGGCCAGCGCGACCATCTGCTGGGTGCCGATGCCCAGGGTGTGCAGGGGCCGACGGGGATCGACGCGTACGCCGAAGCCGTCCAGCAGGTCGGCCGCTTCGCGGTGCATGCGGCCGAAGTCGATGAGGCCGAGGCGGTTCTTCGGCTCTCGGCCCAGGAAGATGTTGCGCGCCACGCTCATCAGCGGGACGAGGTTCACCTCCTGGTAGATCGTGGAGATACCGGCCTGCTGGGCCTCGAACGGCCGGGCAAACCTGACGTGTTGGCCGGACATCCGCAGTTCGCCCTCGTCGGGCCGGTACACCCCGGTCAGCACCTTGATCAGGGTGGACTTGCCGGCGCCGTTCTCACCCACCAGCGCGTGGGTCTCCCCCGCGCGCAGGGAGAAGGTCACGTCGTCGAGAGCGGCGACGCCCGGGAACCTCTTGCTCACCGAGCGGGCTTCGAGGACGGTGTCGGCCGCGGGCGGGGCAGTCGCCTCCGGTGCCCGAGGTACTGCTTCGGGTGGTGCCATGGGTCTTGGCCTTCCGCTGTTCCAAGGGTGTGGGCCCGGGGCCGCCGTGGCGGGTGGGAGCGCCACGGCGGCGGTGAACCTGATGAGTCGGTGAGGGAGTCGGTACGCCTCAGTACCCTCCGCCGAGCGAGGCCTTGGCGTTGCTCTCGTCGTACGCGCGGTCGGAGATGATCACGTTCTCCGGGATCTCCTCGCCTCCGTAGAACTTCTGGGCGGTGGCGAAGGCCAGCGGACCGAAGCGCGGGTTCGACTCGATGACGGCGTTGTACTCGCCGTTGACCAGTGCCTGAACGGCGTTGCGGGTGCCGTCCACGGAGACGATCTTGACGTCCTTGCCAGGCTTCTTCCCGGCGGCCTTCAGCGCCGTGACGGCGCCGAGTCCCATCTCGTCGTTCTCCGCATAGACAGCGGTGATGTCGGGCTTGGACTGGATGAGCTGCTCCATGACCTGCTGCCCCTTGTCGCGGGCGAACTCACCGGTCTGCTGGGCGACGATCTCCATGCCGGGCGCCTTCGCCTTGATCTGGTCGACGAAGCCCTTGGTCCGGTCGGTGGTGACGTTGTTGCCCGACGCTCCGAGGAGGATGGCGATCTTGCCCTTGCCGCCGGTCGCCTTGATCATCGCGTCCGCCGCGCGCTTGCCCTGCTCCACGAAGTCGGAGCCGAGGAAGGCCACATAGTCCTTGCAGGCGGAGGAGTTGACCTTGCGGTCGATGGTGAGAACGGGGACCTTCTTCGCCGCGGCCGCCTTGAGGGCCGGCTCCAGGCCGTCGGAGTTCAGCGGCGCGACGATGAGGAACTGGGCGCCCTGCGAGAGCATGTCCTGGATGTCGCTGATCTGCTTGGAGAGCTGCGACTGCGCGTTGGTGGTGAGCAGCTTCTTCACGCCCACCTTGGCGGCCTCGTCCTTGATGGACTGGGTCTCGGCGATACGGAACGGGTTGGCCTCCTTCTCCGACTGGGAGAAGCCGACCACCGCGTTCTTGAGGTCCAGCTTCGGCGCGCCGTAGGTCTGCAGCGAGCAACCGGAACCCGAGGCGGCTTCGGGAGTCTTGGCGGCCTGGGCTTCCTGGCTGCTGTCGCCGCCGGCGTTGTTCGAGGTCTCCGACTTGGAGCAGCCGGAGGCGGCCAGCGTGGCGGTGGCGTCGAGCAGGCAGGGCCGCGGCGAGGGTACGGGTTCGACGCTGGATCATCATGCGCGGGGACGCTCCTTGGCGGGATGACGGCACACCGGCGGGCGTGCGGTCGGGGCATGGCTGGACGATGCATCAGTCACTCGGCGGCTGATGTCAATGCATTCCTCACGGCCCCGCTTCGAGCTGCACGGACGGCTGCTGCCAGCTGCGGTCGTGAGAGCCTGCGCGGCCTGTCGGCGGCTCGGTTTACAACGTTAAATAGGCGGTGCGGCCCAGGCGGCAAGAGCGTTGCCGATGCGTTTCCAAAATGTATCGACGTTCCACGCCGACGACTCCTCAAGACCGTTCCGTGGAACGCGAATCGACGGCGCGGCACCTCTGGACAGCCCCCGAACTGCGTGCTGTCATACGGCCGGACGCCAAGTTTCCAACGTTGCAACGCAGTTGACGTCCGGGCCTTGCCCGGCGCGACGACAGCTCTTGTCATACGCGGAAACGGCGGCCGGTCCCGGACCGGCTCGTCACAGCCGCACCATGCGTCCCCTTGCCCGCACAGCCGGCAGAGCAGGAGCTCCCCCGTATGCCCCTGAACCGCAGACAGCTCATGACCAGCGCACTGGCCACCGCGGCCGTCACGACCGCGACCGGCCGCTGGACCACGACCGCGACCGCCGCCGAGAACCGGACGGCAGCCGCCCACGGGGGCCACTACTCCCCCAACGCCGCACCTCTGCACCCGACGGCATTCCTGAGGCTCCCGCCGGGACGGATCACCCCGCGCGGCTGGCTGGCCGGACAACTCCGGCTCCAGCTCGACGGGTTGTGCGGCCACTACGAGGAGTTCTCGCACCTCCTCGACTTCACCGCCACCGGCTGGGTCCGCCCCGAGCTGGGCGGCTGGGAGGAGGTCCCGTACTGGCTGCGCGGGTACACCGATCTCGCGATCGTCACCGGGGATGCCAAGGCCGTGGCAGCCGTTCGCCGCTGGTTCGACGCGATCCTCACCACGCAGCAGTCCGACGGCTTCTTCGGTCCGAGGGCGCTGCGCACCTCACTGAACGGCGGCCCGGACTTCTGGCCGTTCCTCCCGCTAGTCCAGGCGCTGCGCTCGTGGCAGGAGTACAGCGGCGACAGCCGCATCATCCCGTTCCTCAGCAGGTTCTTCCGCTATATGAACGCCCAGGGGGCCGGGCGCGTTCAACACGAGCTGGATCGCCCTTCGCTGGGGCGACGGCCTGGACAGCGTGTTCTCGCTCTTCAACCGCACCGGTGACACCTTCCTGCTCGACCTGGCCGACAAGATCCATGCCAACGGGGCGGACTGGGGCGACAATCTGGTCAACCTGCACAACGTCAACATCGCCCAGGGATTCCGCGAGCCCGCCCAGTACACGCTGCGCAGCGGCTCGGCCGACGACACCCGGGCCACGTACGGGACGTACGGCAAGGCCATGGACCAGTACGGACAGTTCCCCGGCGGCGGCTTCGCCGGGGACGAGAACGCGCGTCCCGGCCACCGTGATCCGCGGCAGGGGTTGAGACCTGCGGCATCGTCGAGTTCATGGCGAGCCATCAGCTGCTGACCCGGATCACGGGCGATCCGCTCTGGGCCGACCGCTGCGAGGAGCTGGCCTTCAACTCGCTGCCCGCGTCGCTGGATCCGTCGGGCCGGGCGATCCGCTACATCACCAGCGCGAACAGCGTCGATCTGGACAACACCCCCAAGAGCGCTCGGCAGTTCCAGAACGGCTTCGCCATGCAGGCATACCTTCCGGGCATCGACCAGTACCGCTGCTGCCCACACAACTACGGCATGGGCTGGCCCTACTCTGCCGAGGAGCTCTGGCTGGCCACCCCGGACGGGGGTCTTGCCGCCGCCATGTACGCAGCCTGCGAGGTCACGGCGAAGGTCGCCGACGGCACGGAGGTCACCCTCACCGCGGAGACCGGCTATCCGTTCACGGACACGGTCTCGCTCACCGTGAGGACGCCGAAGCACCTGCGGTTCCCGCTGGTGCTGAGGATTCCCGCCTGGTGCTCCGAGCCCGAGATCAGGGTCAACGGGCGTCGCGTCGGCGCACCGGCGGGCCCGGCCTTCACGCGTGTCGAGCGGAACTGGTCCGACGGGCCGGAGCGAGTACGTGAGCGGTCCGCGGTCGACCGCCCAGGTGCGCACGGTGGTGCGCTGGGGGAAGCGCAGGGTGACGGGCAAGGTCCTCGGCGTCGACAACATGTCCACCGTCGACAGCGCCCACGTCGTCCAATTCGGCGACAACGGCACCGACGACCACCTCTGGCAGCTGCTGGCTCCGTGACGTGACGGGCCGCTCCCGACGACGGCCGGCCCGGCACCGACGGTGTTCCGTCGCTGCCGGGCCGGTCTCTGTCGTGCTACGGCTGCTCGCCGTCGTGGAGGGTACTCACCTCCTCGGCGGTGAGCGCCCTGTCGTACACCCGCACCTGGTCGACGGAGCCGTTCCAGAAGTCGCCCTTCTGGCCGGCGTACTGGGCGCGGCCCACGGAGAGCGGTCCGGTGCTCACATCGGCGGGACCGGCCGGGGCATCCGCCGCGAGCTTGCCGTCGACATACAGCTTCAGGTCGTCGCCCTCACGCACTCCGACGAGGTGGTACCACTTCCCCTTCTCGGGCGTCATCACCAGCCGGGCGCGGTGTCCGCCCGGCGTGCTGAATGCGAACGCGCCCTGCCCGTACTGGAGATAGAACGGATTCTCGGTCCGCCGCCCGTCCTGGCTGACCACGGTCGCGTAATTGCCGGGCAGTTCGTCCAGTGTCGCCCAGGCGGAAACGGTGTAGTTCTGCGTGGTGTCGACAACAGGGCCGGCCGTCTCGGCGTACTGTGCCTGGCCGTTGAACTTCAGCGCGAAGCCGTGCACGCCCGGCGTCCATGCGGCGCCCTCGGTAAGGGTGAGCGCGCTGTGGTTGGGTCCCTGGTCGCTCGCCGTGGTGCCCGTGCCCTCGTCGAGGCGCCAGTCGGCGCCGCCCTTCACCTGCTCGCGGTCGCCGGCGGCCGCGCCGGCGGCGATGACCTGCTCGTTGATCTGCCGTACCTTCTTCGGGTCGGCCTTGATCTCACGACGGTCGTAGGTCCAGAGCCCATTGAGCTCGTTCTCCAGGTCGGTGACCTGGGTGTAGACGGAGCCGGACAGCTCGGCGCCCGCAGCAGCGAGGTAGTACGTACGGGTGTTGTCGACGTACTTCGCCGTCAGAGCGTCCTTGTCCGCCACACCGCTGTAGATCGCAGCGGGTGCGCCCGGCCACATGTGCCCCGGGGTGCGGAGGGTGAAGCCTCCGTGCTCACCGTCCATCGCGGCCCGGTCGTCCGGGAACGGCGCCTCACGGTTGAGGTAGTCGTGGTGGTCGATGATGTCGCCCTTGCCCGAATCACCCTTCGACGAGCAGCAGTTGACACCACTGTGGGCATTGACGACGCGGGACGGGTCGGCGGCCTTGACGGACTCGGCGATCTTCCCGGTCTCGGTACGGTCCCACTCGCCCCAGCCCTCGTTGAAGACGATCCAGCCACCGATCGACGGCGAGTTGTGCAACTGCTGCATCATCTGCTTGCCCTGCGAGAGGAAGGTCTGCTGCCCCTTCTCGTCGGTGATGTTGCTGGAGACGAAGTCCTGCCAGACGAGCAGTCCGAGCTTGTCGGCGTGGTAGTACCAGCGGGCCGACTCCACCTTGATGTGCTTGCGCACGGCGTTGAAGCCGAGCTCCTTCTGCGCCTTCAGGTCGAAGGTCAGGGCGGCGTCACTGGGCTGGGTGTACAGGCCGTCGGGCCAGAACCCCTGGTCCAGCATGGCGAGGGAGAAGAACGGCTTCCCGTTGAGTACGAGCTTCTGGTAGCCGCCCACCTTCTTGATCCCGATGGATCGCATGCCGAAGTAGCTGTCGACGGTGTCCTTGGACCGGCCGTCCGTCAGGGTCACTTCGAGGTCGTAGAGGTAGGGGTCGTCCGGGGTCCAGAGGTGCTGCCGGGCGACGGGCAGGCTCAGTGCCTGGTTGGCCGGGCCGGTCACCGTACCGACCACGTGTCCCTTCCTGTCGCGGGCGACGGCCTTGATCCGGGCGTCCGCCGTCGCGTCGGCGGATTTCACGGTCAGGCCGAGACTGCCCCTGTCGATGTCGGGTGTGGTGGTCAGCGTGTCCACGGAGGCAGCGGCGACGGGCTCCATCCACACCGTCTGCCAGATGCCGGAAGACGCGGTGTAGACGATGCCGCCGGGGTTGCTGGACTGCTTGCCCATCGGCTGGTTCGGTCCGGTGGTGTCGGTGACGGCGACGACGATCTCCTGCGGGCCGCTTCCCTTGATCGCATCGGTGATGTCGGCGCTGAAGGAGGTGTAGCCACCGGTGTGCTCGGCTACCTGCTTGCCGTTGACCCAGACGCGGGCCCGGTAGTCGACGGCGCCGAAGTTGAGCTTGAGCCGCTTGCCGTTTCCGCCCTGCCTGCCGACGGACCAGCTCTTCGGCACAGTGACCAACTTGCGGTAGAACATGTGGTCTTCGTGGCGTTCGAGGCCGGACAGCTGGGACTCGACGGGGAACGGTACCGTGATGCGCTCGTCGAGGGGCTCTCCGAAGGCCGGCTGCTCGCCTGCCGCGGCGCCGGCGAACTCCCATGGCCCGTTGAGGTTCTTCCACTGGTCGCGCACCTGCTGCGGCCGGGGGTACTCGGGCAGCGGGTGGTCGCGGTCGAGCTTCTCGCCCCACGTGGTGAGCAGCCGGTGCGTGGAGAGGTTCTTGGCCGTGCGGCTGATCTGCGGGACGGCGGCGCCTCCTGCCGAGAGCCCGCCCTCTCCGTCGTACGCGACCCTGACCTGCTGGTTCTTCTGGATGGGTGCGGCCAGGGTGACGATGAGGGCCTTGGGGTTGTCGGATGCCTCAGCCACTGACTTCAGCGGCATCGGTGAGGTGTCGGCCTCGATCTTGAGGTGGTCCGCAACGCCGCCGAGGTCGTCGATCGTGTCCTTGAAGGTCGCCTGGAGCCGACGTCCGTCGTCGGCGACACTCAGCGCGACCGGGTAGACCTCGAAATCGGCGGGCGGTGTGAAGGCCGACTCGGGCACGATCTGCTTCGTGAGCTTCGCGCTGGACCAGCGCAGGAACATGTTGGCGCCGCCGGTGTCCTGGAACATCTCCAGGCGGAACTGGTGCGGCTCGCCCGCAGCGAGGGCAATCGGCTTGCTGGTCTGCACGTTGTCCCAGTCCGGGAGCCAGTGGTCGATGACAACGTTTCCGTCGATGGAGAGGCGGAAGCCGTTGTCGCCGGTCGCGGCGAAGGTGTAGTCGCCGGTCTCGGGGGCCTCGATCCGGCCGGTCCAGCGAGCCGTCGTGTGTTCGGTCTGCCCGGTCGTGGCCTCGAACGTGCCGGTGAGACCGGGGAAGTTGATCTCCGGGTCGAGCGCCACGCCACCGAGCCCGGCGAAGTCGCGGGCGCCCGGCGCGGACATGCGGAAGTACTCGCCCTTGAGCCCGTGCACATCGGTGGCCGGGTCGTCGGCCGCGATGGCGGTGGCGGCCGGGGCCTTGGCGGCGGGGGTCGCGGCCGAGGCCGGGACCAGGGTGGCTCCGAGCGGAATCAGCAGCGCGGCGGCACAGGCCAGCGATCTGAGAAGGGCGCGGGGGCGGGTCGGTTGTCGGTTCAAGGCGTCGTCCTCGTCGAAGAGCGGAGTACCCCACACCTGCGGGGTACGGCACACAATCGAACATTGAGCCACAGCACCAAACGCATAACAACGGTCGTGCACGCAGAATTTTCAACGATAGAAACTCGAGCCCTGTCCCGGCGGGCAGGCCGCACGACCTGCCCGCCGGGAGCGGAGCCCGACCGGCTCGCGGCTACCGCGGAAGTCCCGAAGGTGCCGTGGCCCAGCGGGTGTTGGGCTGTTCGGCCAGTCGGTAGCTCAGCGAACCGCCGCGAGTGACCAGACCCGCGTCCGCCCAGGACCGGTCACTGCTGCGGCCGTTGATCTCGAGCGCGTCGATATAGGGATGCGCGGGATCGGCGTCCGGGGCGCCGATCGTGATGTCCCTGCCGTGTGCACGGTCGATCCGCGCGTCCGGGAAGAGCGGGGCACCCAGCAGCATCGTGGCGCTGCCCGGCGTCTGCGGGTACAGCCCCAGTGCCGAGAAGACGTACCACGCGGACATGGTGCCCAGGTCGTCATTGCCGGGCAGACCGCCGGGGCCCGTACCGTAGACGGTATCGAGGATCTGACGGACCGTCGCCTGCGTCTTCCACGGCTGACCCAGCGCGTTGTAGAGCCAAGGTGCGTGGATGCCGGGCTCGTTGGTCGGGTCGTAGCGCAGGGCGTCGCCGCCCTTCACCGACCAGGACCCGTCGGCCTTGTGGAAGAAGGCGTCGAGCCGCTGGGCGGCCCGGTCCCGGCCGCCCATGGCCTCGGCCAGCCCCTGGACGTCCTGGGGAACCATCCAGGTGTACGTGGCGCTGGTGCCCTGGGCGAAGCCGAGGTCGCTCCCGGGATTGAACGGGGTCACCCATGAACCGTCGACGTTGCGCGCCTGGATGTAACGGCCTTGGGGGAAATTGATGTCTGGGCGTGCTGGCCTGGCGGTTCGGCTGGTGGGTGATCAGCAGGCGGTGCCGCGGACGAGGACGAGTTCGG
>NZ_JBEXID010000122.1:0-14195 GCF_040608395.1 Streptomyces sp. NPDC005181 | reverse complement strand
GCGCCGGACCAGACCCGGCGGCAGCATCAGCCCCATGCACCGCCAACGAGTCCGATCACCATCACGTCACGTGAACAACCGGCTGTAGTACTGGGAGGAAGCACAGGGATAAATTTCTCCCCTGTCGCCGCATACGTTCGGTGCCACACTGGCTGCCATGACTCGCAACGCACACCTCAACGAGCTGGGCGAGTTCCTCAAGACCCGCCGGGCCGAGCTGAGTCCCCGCACCGTGGGCCTGCCCGACACCCGCGGCCCCAGGCGGGTGAAGGGCCTGCGCCGCGAGGAAGTCGCCCAGCTCGCCGCCATCAGCACCGACTACTACACCCGCCTCGAGCAGGGCCGTATCCAGGCATCCGGGCCCGTGCTGTCCAGCCTCGCGCAGGTCCTGCACCTGGATGACGACCAGCGCGACTACCTCTTCGAACTCGCGGGCAAGGATCACGCCCAGCCACGTCGCCGCGCGACCCAGAAGGTTCAGCCTCAACTGCAGCGGCTCCTGGACGACCTGTCCGCGACACCGGCCATTGTCATGGGCCGCGGCATGGACATTCTGGCGTGGAATTCACTGGCAGCCGCCCTGATCACCGACTTCGCGAAAATCCCGGAGAAGAAGCGGAATTACACGCGGATTCTTTTCACCGACCCTGCGATGAGGGCGCTGTACGCGGACTGGGAAAGCGTCGCTCGCACCGCCGTCGCCCAGCTTCGCATGGAAGCCGCCAAGTACCCCGACGACGCCCGCCTGACCGCCCTCGTCGGTGAGCTGTCCGTGCAGGACGCGGACTTCCGCCAGTGGTGGGCCGCGCATCATGTCGCCGCGCGCACCGTAGGCACGAAAGTCCTCCACCATCCGGTGGCCGGCGAACTCACCCTCGACTGGGACACCCTCACTGCCAGCACCGACCCCGACCAGCAGCTCGTCATCTGGACCGCACAGCCCGCCACCCCTTCGCACGACGGACTACGCATCCTCGCCTCCTGGAGCGCCGAACACCGGGACAGCCGATCGGCGACGTGAGCGCGACACCGACGGACCGCCGGCACTATCGCTTGGCGTCGGTGGGCCCAGCGGGCACAGCGGACGGGGTCGGCGGGGTGGTGTCGCCGTAGGAGCGGGCGCCTGGTGGGCCCTGTGCCGGCTCGGCCGACGGGGTGGCGGCCCTGGGGGAGCGGGCTTGATGGCCGGGCAGGCGGGCGGCCGCGGCTTGAAGGACACGGGCAAGCAGGTGAGCGCGCCCGGCGACGACGGGGCCGAGGACGGCGAGGACGAGGACGTAGCCGGCGATGAACGGCGCGAGGCGGCCGTCGAGTCCGGCGCTGGTGGCCATGGCGGCCAGGATCAGCGCGAACTCGCCGCGTGCCAGGAGGGTGGTGGCGATGCGTGCGGCGGGCTGGGGGCCGTGGTGGTAGAGGCGGGCAACAAGCAGTCCCGCGGCCACGTTGATGACGATGGTCAGGGCTGCGGCGGCGGCGACCGGCGTGGCGACGGAGGCGATGTCTCCTGGGTCGATGGCCAGTCCGAAGGCGAAGAAGAAGATGGCTGCGAAGGCGTCGCGCAGCGGGTGCACCAGTTCGCGGATCCGCGGTCCCGAGGGGGTTCCTGCGAGGATCAGGCCGACCATGAAGGCGCCGATGGCGTCGGCGACCCCGAGGACTTCGGAGACGCCGGCGATGAGGACCGCGGCTCCGAGGAAGCTGATGACCAGCAGTTCGTTGTCGCGGACTGCGATCAGACGTCCGATCAGGCGGGTGCCGTAGCGGGCTGCGGCGGCCAGCACGAGGAGGAATCCGAACGCCTTGGCCGCTTGCAGGACCGTTTCCGTGATGCCCTGGGCGTCGCTGATAATGGGCTGGAGAGCGGCGAGATACAGGGCGAGAAAGATGTCCTCCACGACGATGACGCCCAGGATCAGGCGGGTCTCGGGGCGTGCGATACGGCCGAGGTCGATGAGGATCTTGGTGACGATTGCGGAGGACGAGATGCCCAGCACACCGGCGAGTACCAGGGCTTCCCGCGCCCCCCAGCCCAGAGCGAACCCGAATCCCAGGCCGGCGCCGACATTCAGCAGCAGGTAGATCCCGCCGGCGGTCAGCAGGCGCCTGCCGCCGCTTTCGATCTCGTCGAGGTGGAACTCAAGGCCCAGGTAGAAGAGCAGCAGTACCAGGCCGAGCGCGGAGAGCATGTCGAAGTCGCGTGAATCCTCGACCAGGACCAGGCCCGGGGTGTGGGGGCCGAGGAGAATGCCGGCCAGCATGAACAGCGGGATGGTCGGCAGGCCGATCCGGCTGCCGAGGCGGGCGAAGACGGCGGCGGCCAGGAAGGCGCCGCCCATGGCGAGCAGGGTGTCAGCATGTCCCACGGGTCACCACCTTCGGGAGCATGGAGGGGCTGAAGTGTTGCGACGGATGGGAGCGGATACGTCCTCCCTCGGGTCGGTCTCTCAGGCACTGGTGACCGTCCGGTGGGTGGATGCGGCGGCGGGTTCAGGGCGGGCGGGCGCCGGGCCCGGTGGGGTTCCGCGGCGGCGTGAACAGGTGTGCCGCCATACCCGCCGTGACCAGGCCGGCAGCCAGCAGCAGACCGTTCGGCAGCACCATGCCCGTGATCAGCATCGCCAGCGAGAGGGCCATGAGCGCCCAGGCCGGCCCGCGCCGGACTTCCCGCGGGCGCCCCGTACCCGGACCGTGGACGACATGCAGGTCGCTCCACACCGGCTGCTCCTCGAGATCGTGCAGCGGATTGTCGCCTGGATGCGCCACGGCTCCTCCTCCCGGTTCCGGCAGGTCAAGGGGGTTTCTGTCACGGTGCCACGCAGCCTTCTGCCCTCGCCATCGGGGCCGGCACCCATTTCCCCAGGTGGCCGACCCCCACCGCACCGGCCGGTACATGGGTGCTGCCACCGATGGACACCACCGCACATCGCACCCAGGCTGACCATGACGGCCGTACGTCCCCCATCGCAGCCGGGACACATGCGCCGGTGAGGTCGTCAGGCAGTCACAGCGGTGAGGACGGCGACTGGACGGAGGCGGTATCGGTGCCCTTGTTCTGGCGGATCTTCCTACTGAATGCCGTGGTGCTGATCGCTGCCACCGCCCTGCTGCTGGGCCCGGTCACCGTCTCCACCCCGGTCCTGCTCACCGAAGCCGCCGTCCTCACCGTGGGGCTGGCCGCGATGCTCATCGCCAATGGCGTACTGCTGCGCATCGGCCTCGCCCCGCTACAACGCCTCACCCGCGCCATGACCACCACCGACCTGCTACGACCAGGAGCACGCCCGCCCGTCGGCGGTCACGGTCAGGTCGCAGAACTGATCACGACGTTCAACACCATGGTCGACCGCCTGGAGACCGAACGCGCCACCAGCGCCGCCCGCGCCCTGTCCGCGCAGGAAGCCGAACGTCACCGCATCGCCCAGGAACTCCACGACGAGGTCGGGCAGACCCTCACCGCTGTCCTGCTCGAACTCAAACGCGTCGCCGATCACGCCCCACCCGCCGTACGCGAGGAACTGCACCAGGTACAAGAGACCACCCGCGCCGGCCTCGACGAAATCCGCCGCATCGCCCGCCGTCTGCGCCCCGGCGTCCTGGAGGAACTCGGACTGACCAGCGCCCTCAGAGCCCTGGCCAACGAGTTCACCGGTCCCGCTCTGGCCGTACGCCACCACATCGACGCCGACCTGCCGCCGCTGAGCCGGGACACCGAACTCGTGCTCTACCGCGTCGCCCAGGAGAGCCTGACCAATGCCGCCCGCCACGCGGGGGCCCGCCGCGTCGAGCTCAGCGTCAGGCGCACCCCCGCAGGGGTGGAGCTACGCGTCCGCGACGACGGCCGCGGCATCGACGGCGCTCCCGAAGGAGCCGGCATCAGCGGCATGCGCGAACGCGCTCTGCTCATCGGCGCCGCCCTTTCCCTCGGTGCCGCCCCCGACAGGGGTAGCGAAGTACGCCTGACCGTGCCCACTTCCCATCGGAGCCACTGACCATGCCCGAGGCGACCGAAACCCGCATCCTTCTCGCCGACGATCACGCGCTGGTCCGCCGTGGAGTCCGCCTCATCCTCGACAGCGAACCCGACCTCACCGTCGTAGCCGAAGCCGGCGACGGAGCCGAAGCCGTCGAAGCGGCCCGCACCCACCAGCTCGATCTGGCCATCCTCGACATCGCCATGCCCCGCCTGACCGGCCTGCAAGCCGCACGCGAACTCGCCCGCACCCAGCCCGGTCTGCGCCTCCTCATACTGACCATGTACGACAACGAGCAGTACTTCTTCGAAGCCCTGGCCGCAGGCGCCTCCGGCTACGTCCTGAAATCCGTGGCCGACCGCGACCTGGTCGAAGCGTGCCGCGCCACCATGCGCGGCGAACCCTTCCTCTACCCCGGCGCCGTCAACGCCCTCATCCGCAACTACCTCGACCGCGCCCGCGAAGGCGGCACCATCCCCGCCAAAGCCATCACCGACCGGGAAGAAGAAATCCTCAAGCTGGTCGCCGAGGGCCATACCTCCCAGGAGATCGCCGACATCCTCGTCATCAGCGTCAAGACCGTCGAGCGCCACCGCGCCAACCTGCTGGAGAAACTCGGCATGAAGGACCGGCTGGAGCTCACCCGATACGCAATCCGAGTCGGACTGATCGAACCGTGACCCGGGGCCCTTGCCTCCAGCAGAGCCAGACGGGTCGCTAGCGTGTGCGCATGACGCCCACCGATGATCGACAGTTCCCTGCCGCGCTCGCCCCCGCGATGGCGGTTCCGTTCGACTACGCGGGCGGTGAGGGAGTCGACTTCGAGCCCTTCGCGGCTTTTCTGTCGGCCGAGGAGACAACGGACTGGTTCCGGGCCTGGACCGGTAATGGGGAACTGAGCGGCGAGGACTTCCGTGTGTTCGGCCAGGACGGCTCCGGTGGGTACGCGGCGTTCTGGCTCGTCCGCCCGAACCGGGCCCTGGTCGACCAGCCCGTCGTCTTCCTCGGATCCGAGGGGGAGACCGGCGTCGTCGCGCGGGACCTGGGCGACTTCCTATGGCTGCTGGCCGACGGACTCGGCCCATGGGAAGCAGCCACCTCGTACGAGCGCGACCGGGTGCCACGCCCCAGCCAGGAGCTGGCAGCCATCGCGGAGCGGTTCGCACCGGGCCGACGCCGGTCAGCCGCTGCCGTGATCGAGTCGGCCGCCGAGGAGTTTTCCGGCTTCGACGACACCATCATGGAGCTTTGCCGCTGAACCCGGCAGTCACCCGCCCTTGGCGGTCAGCCTTACGTGGGACGAACTCCTGGCCGTCGGCGGCGACCTCCATGTGGCCTAGAGATGCTCAGTATTACATTTTCTGATTATATGTCAGATTTTGCATCGACATGCGATGGGCGCTGTGTGTACACCCGGTCGGCCCCCTGGTGTCACACCTTAGGTATGCCCGAAATGACAGGTATAGGAGGCGTCAGTACGTTCGTCGCAGGTCGGCTGTCCGGCCGGCATCTCTGAGACAGGGAGAAGTGACATGACCACGCGTACCGTCGCCGTGACCGCCGCCGCAGTGGGCGCCGCGGTTCTTGCCGTCACCGGCATCACCTACGCCTCGAACGACGCATCCACCCAGGCAGCCTCGTCCGTCCAGCAGGCCCGTCCGCCTGTCCAGAAGGCTGCCCCACCCGCCCAGAAGGCCGCTCCACCCGCCCGAGAGGTGGCACCGGCCGCGGCTCCTCTGAGTGACGACAGCGGCAAGAGCAACGGGGACGAGGGTCGCGGCGGCTCCGGCGGTGGTGGCGAGGACCGCGGTTACGGTGACGGCGGCGATGACCGTGGCTCCGGCGGTGGCGACGACGACCGCGGTTACGGTGGCGGTGGCGGTGGCGATGACCGCGGTTACGGCGGTGGTGGCGACGACCGTGGCTACGGCGGCGGTGGCGGTGGCGATGACCGCGGTTACGGCGGTGGCGGCGATGACCGTGGCTACGGCGGCGGCTACGGCGGCAAGGATGAGGGAACGATCCAATTCAACGACCGGACGTACTCCGCATACGCGGAAGGCTGCATCACCGCGGCCAGCGGACTGGGCTCCTCGAGCTTCAGCATCAGTAACGACAGCCGGAAGATCGTCGAGGTCTACCGTGGGGCCACCTGCGACAACGGCTCTCCGGTTGCCACTGTCGGCCCCTATGGCAGCACGCATGGCGTCGTGACCCCCACCGTTCAAGGGGGCCTGTCCCTCAACGACGGTGTCGTGGGCAGCTTCCGGGTGATCGGCGACCACGGCGGGTGGTAACAGAGCCACCGCATCACATGGAAACCCCGGCACGTCGGAATCGGGCCGGGGTTTCCGGCATGGGGGATACCCTCCGGCGCATGCCCGCCCGGAATCTTGCGTCAACCTGTAACGGGTCACCGATCGTCGAGTCGGACTTCGTCCGCTTCGACGAAGCGAGGTCCGACGGCAGGGCTACCCGCCGTCGATGCAGGAGATCCGGGAGTCGGTGAAGAGCTCGCGAGCACCTCGCCGGTTGTGCACCTGCTGATGGTCTCGGAGCGTATGGGGGCGCTTCACCGTAATCCGACCGGCCGCCCGCCGACCGTGTCCGCGCTCTGTGGACCGCAGATTTTCCCGAGCCGCCGACAGAGGCCGTGCTGTGTTCCGCTCGTTGCCCGGGTGGCCACCGGCGCGCCGATCCTTGCGGAGGAAGCACTCGAGGGTGTCTGTCCGCTGCCGTGCCGGCTGGTCGGCGAGGGCGAGCCGTTCGCACTGAAGGTGATGGGCGCGAGCGTGATCGACGCAGCCATCCGCGAGGGAGCGTCGGCAAAGTGAGGTACGAGCCCGTCCCCGGTGATGACGCGGCGATCGTCGGCACAGCGGTGGCCGTGCGGCGCAGGATCTGACGCCGCGGGCTCGGATGTGGCGGCCCGCCCGGTCGACGTGCGAAGGGCTCCCGGACGGGCTCCACCGCCTACGCTGCCCTGGCTACTGGTGCAAGCGGTGCTGACAGGGCCGGTACGTGACCTGAACGGGTTCAAGCCGCGGTCAGTCGCCGGGCGCTCGTCCCTGCGCATCAATGGCCGTGGGGAGGGACTGCAGGGGCTCGTTGACGGCTCCTCGGCGGGCAGCGCCAACCGGGCCGGCTGAAGCGGCGCACGTGGTCAGCAACGTCCCCCGGTGTCACCTCGGCCCGCACTACAGCATCTGACGCTCAGGCAGGCTGCCGAGCTGCACGGTGCGCTCGACCGGGGGGACTATCCATGCGGTGGGTGCACCCACCCAGCCGCGACCTCACTGGAACACGAGCAGGCGAAGGTCGGCGGTCAAGCCCACTCGCGTTGTGTGTACCCCTCCCGCAGGGGCCCACCGAGCAGGTTGAGCACCTGTTCAGCCGCAGCCGCCAACGGTGCTGGGTCCCGCTGTTCGGCCACGGTCCGATGGCCATCCAGCAGGGCCTTGCCCAGTTCTGGATCGGCGCTGAGCAGTCTGCGGGGCAGCCACTTGCCGATGCCGGTCCAGGCGTGGTGGTGCGCGGTGAGGAGATGTGCCGCCTCGCGCAGGGTGAAATCGGCAAGGGAGAGCTGTTCGTACCGGTCGGCCGGCCGGGTGTCGATCAGATCGTCCATGAAGCAGGTCAGGATATAGCGGCCGCGCTCCCACTCGGCCTGGGTGAGGATGGGAGGGCCGGCCGCCAGTACCGCTCGGGCCTGTGCTCGGGTACGGGACAGATGACCGTGAGGGTCCATCAAGGGCAGGCCCCTGTCATAGATGAAGAGGACTGTTCCCCGGCGGAGGCCTCTGTCCCGCTCGAAGGCCACCGGGACGTCCGCGAGGGTGTGCAGGAACAGCTCGGCCAAGCGACCGTCGTGGCGTATCACTTCGCGGCGGCTGGTATCCGAGTCCGGGAGGAGGACCGCCACGTCGAGATCGCTGGTCGGAGTTGCGCAGCCTTGGGCGGCTGAGCCGCCGAGTACAGCGCCCAGGGCATGCGGGTAGCGGTTCGTGATCAGGCGGAGAGCTTGGGCTGCCGGGGTGGCTTGATCAGTCATGGGCGTGCATCGTGCCAGCCCCGGAGGGCGTAATCCACCCCCGGCCGACGGGGATGTCGTCGCGTAATTCCCCGCGGATCGGCATGCGGGCGAACACCTGCATCGACACCACCGCGCGATTCGCCCAGGAGCTCGGCCATCACGTCACGCTGATCAAGGACGCCATCGCTGCGTTCCGCCGTGAGGATGCAAGCGACGTTCGCCTTCCAGGGAACATCCCGGGGCATCCCCACATTCACCGCGATGAGCGTGGCCATCGCACAGCCACCCACGGATCTCATCCTCGATCTGTGACTCCCTCTGCTGCCGTCGAGGTTGCGTCGTACGGGACACCGTTGGTCATGTAAAGGCAGGTCGCCGTGAACGGGGCCGACCCGTCAGTGGGAGCGGCGTCGCAGCCGGCGGCCGAGGAGGATGGCTCCTGCGCCGGCGACCAGGCACGCTCCGGCAATGCCGGCCTCGGCGCGGGTGTCATGTGCGGACCCGGTGGTCGCCAGGGACGGCCGCGCGGAGGAGGAAGCCCCGGCTGCCTGGAGGATCAGGTCGGCGACAGCCTCGGGGTGCGCGATCAGCGACACGTGGCAGGAGTTGATCTCCACCGTGTGTGAGCCGGCGCGCTTGGCCTGGAAGCGTTCCTGGTCCGGGTTGATGGTCTTGTCCTGCCGGCCGACAAGGGCCCAGGACGGGATGGTCTTCCAGGCCGCGACCTTGGCCTTCTCCGAGAATGCGGTGGTGGCCGCAGGCCGTTGGGTGACTCCCAGCAGATTCGCCTCGCTCGCAGGCAGGCAGGCCGCGAAGACCGGGTGCACCTTGTCCGGCTTGAGGTACAGATCGGTCCCGCTGCGGCCGTTCTCCCGGTACGGGACGGACTTGGTTGCGGTGCCGAGTTCGCTGGGGAAGCGTGCGGCCAGCGACATGCCGCTCTCGCCCACGTCAGGCATCAGCGCCGAGATGTACACCAGGGACTTCACCCGGGGGTTGCCGGCCGCGGCCGTGCTGATCACGGCGCCGCCGTAGGAGTGGCCCACCAGCACGACCTGGCCCTTGATGCTGTCGAGTACGGAGGCTATGTAGGTGGAGTCGTTGTACAGGCCGCGCAGAGGGTTGGCGGGCGCGATGACGGTGTAGCCCCTGCGCTCGAGCCGCGAGATGACCCCGTCCCAGCTGGAGCCGTCCGCGAACGCGCCGTGCACCAGGACCACAGTGGGTTTCGCGCCGGTCGTGTCGCCGTCTGCGACAGCCGGGGCCGCCGCGGAAGCGCACAGGGCCAGGGCGCATCCGGCCACGGTGACGTGTGCGCGCAGTATTCGACGTTGTGTGCCGGAGATCTCCAGTGCGGTCATGCCGTTCTCGCTTCCCTTGAGGTCTACAGCACCTCAGCGTTCGCGCAGGGGCACGGCCGGGCGCGGCCGCGCGGTCCGGCCGGGTGAAAATGGCGGGGCATTGGAGTGGAGAGGGTGGGTCGGGGCCGGGTTTCCGTGATGCGCACGTGGTCACGGGCGCGGGCCGGACTCGCGGCGCATCCCCCGGGCTGCCGAGAGCCCGGGAGCGAGCAGCGGCGAGGAACGGCAGGCCGGGGGAGGGACCGTCCCGGGCATCGCGAGTGCCGCTGAGGGTCCACCGCGACGCGACGGCGGGGAAGCCCCTGGAAGGCGTGGGGGGGCAACACCGCCTGGCGGGCTCAGGGAGCGGCGGCCGCGCTGCGGCTGGTCGTCGGCCTCGCCGACCGGCTTCAGGTGCCGCAGGCCGGAGCAGGTGCGCGCATCGTGGGGCGGCCACGGGACCAAGCGGCGGCCGACCCTATCCGACGGGGGAGAGCAGCCGGTGCAGCTGCGCCGATGCGATCACAGGTGCTGTGTCAGAGCACGCGCAGATCACTTCGAGGGCACCCGCTGACAGCGAGCGAGCCAGGCCTGGGAACGAGCAACAGGCCTGGTAGCCGGCCCGCCAAGGGGGGCGGCCGCCGGGACAGGCATTGCTCCGGACAGGACCTGTCAGGCTCGTGAAGTTCGGTGTTCAGTCCGTCCCGGATGTCCCGAGCCGGCGAGTTCACCTCAGAGCAGGGCCTTCTGCGGCTGGGTGGTCACCACGATGACCGTCGGGCTGTCGGACTCCACTGCGGTCGTGAACTCCTTTTCGAGTTCTGCGGTGGTCGTGACGTCGACGGCTCGGCAGCCGAACCCCTGCGCCAGGGAGGCGATGTCCAGGCCCGGAAGGTCGAGCCCGGGTACACCCGGCGTCTTCTCCAAGTCGGCGAAGGATTTGAGGATGGAGTACTCGTGATTGCGCATCACGACGTACACGATCGGCAGGTTGTGCTGTGCGGCGGTCCAAAGACTCTGGACCGAGTACTGGAAGGATCCGTCTCCGATCAGACCGATCACCGGACGTGTGACGCCACGGTCCCGGTCGCCGAGGGCGATGCCGACGGCAGCCGGCAGCGCCCAGCCGATGCCGCCGCTGGCGGTGGCGAAGAACGACTCGGGCTCGACCGAGGGCAGCCACTCGGCATGCTGGGCCATGGTCGAGGTGGACTCGTTGATGAGGGCGGCATGCTGTGGCCGAACATTGCTGAGGGCCGCATAGACCTCGGCCGGCGTGAGCGGGCTGCTCGGATTTTCCGGCAGCTTCCGGGGACGCGCCATGGGTTCCGGCTGCGCACGCCCGCTGCCGTCGCCGACCATTTCGGCGAGGAGTTCGATCGACAGCCGGGGGTCGCCCAGGAGGCTGTCACCGACCCGGGCTGATCCGGCGACTGCCGGGTCGTCGGTGATGTGGAGCAGTTGGGTCCCGGCGGGGAGGATCTCCCCGGGCACGTAGGGGTAGTAGCGGAACACCTCTGCCCCGATGACGATCACCAGGTCGTGTCCGACGAGCCGGTCGCTGATGGTCTTCACCGACATACCCAGCGGGCCCCGGTACAGGGGATGGTCCTCGGGGAAGGAGGCGCGGTCCGCGAGCGGGGCGCTGTAGACCGCTGCCTTCAGCTTCTCGGCCAGAGTGATGCCGGCGTGCCAACCGCCGGCCCGGTCCACGTCGGGCCCGAGGATCAGGGCCGGCCGCTGACTGGCGGTGATGCGCTCGGCGAAGTGCCGCAGGCGCTCGGCGTCGGGCGCGTAGGTCTTGCTGACCTCGCGCAGGACGGCGGGCCCCTCCAGGGGGTGGTTCCAGTCGTCGAGCGGGATGGACAAGAACACCGGTCCCGCGGGCGGCTGCAAGGCGGTCGCGTAAGCGCGCATGAAAGCCTCGGGCACGTCCTCGGCGCGGGCAGGCTCGTAGGACCACTTCACCCACGGCTTGGGCATGTTCGTGGCCTCGCGGTTACCCAGGTAGGGCTCGCCGATCATCAGCTCACGGTGCTGCTGGCCGGCCGTGACGATGAGCGGGGTGTGTCCGTGGTAAGCGGCGACCAGGTTGCCGAGACTGTTGCCGAGCCCGGCGGAGGAGTGCAGGTTCACCAGTGCCGGACGACGGGTGACCTGGGCGAAGGCGTCCGCCATGGCGATGGCGGACGCTTCCTGAAGAGCCAGGATGTACGAGAAGTCGTCCGGGAAATTCTGAAGGAACGTCTGCTCGGTGGACCCCGGGTTACCGAAAACCGCTGTCAGTCCCAGCGATCTCAACAAGTCGTAAGTCACGCTGTGGACGGTCGATTGACTGCGCATGGGACGAGTCAGCTCCTTTGGCCGCGAACGTCGTGATCGACCAGGGGTGGTGAGTTTCCGTGAGTTCCTTGTCGGCCGGTGGCCGTCCCCGGCCATGTACCGATGCGGCCCTTCCAGCCAGTCGATACGGGGTGAAATGTCGGAGTCGCGGAGAGTCAAACGCACACGGTCTGTGCTGTCAATCGCATCGGCCGTGGTGCGGGGCCAGCTGCCCGAGATGCAGCAGGAGGCCGCTGCGAACACGCGGCATACGGAATGTGATGGTGCGACAGGGACCGCGGCGTTGGCGGACCGCTTACGCCCCGACGCCGGGCTGACCCTGGCCGCTGTGCCTGAGCGGAAGGGTGACAGTGACCGTCAGGCCGCCGTCCGGACGGGGTGCGGCATGGGCCTCGCCACGGTGTGTGCGGGCGACGGCCTGGACGATGGACAGGCCCAGGCCACTGCCGCGGGCGGAGCCCACGCGGTCGGTCAGTCTGCGGAACGGCTGGAAGAGGACGGGCACCTCGTGACGCGCGATGACGGGGCCGGTGTTGGCAACGGTCAGCTGGACACCGTCTGGGACAGTGCCGGTCCGCACGAGGACCGAGCCGCCTTGGACGTTGTAGCGGATGGCGTTGTCGACAAGGTTGCGGGCGAGCTGTTCCAGCAACAACGGGTCTCCTTCCACCGGTGCGGGGACCAGATCCGCGTGGAGTGTCACTCCGGCCTGTTCGGTTGCTGCGGCGGCGGCCTGGAGGACGGCGGCGGCGGTCTGGGCGAGGTCGGCGGGAAGCAGTTCCAGTTCGCCGTTCTCGGAGCGGGCGAGGATGAGCAGGGCGTCGATGAGCCGCTCATGGCGGGCGTTGACCGCGAGCAGGCGCTCGCTCAGCTGGACCACCTGAACGGGCGCGTCGGGTCGGTTCATGGCCACCTCGGCCAGGGTGCGATTGATGACCAGGGGGGTCTTCAGCTCGTGGGCGGCGTTGGCGATGAACCGGCCCTGCCCGGCGAAGGACTCGTCCAGCCGCTCCAGCATCCGGTCGAAGGAGTCGGCGAGACTTTTGACCTCACCCGGCGGGGCATCCAGCGCGATCCGCTGGTGCAGGGTGCGCCCGGCCACCCGTTCTGCCGTGCCCGCGATCCGGGTGAGCGGCCGCAACAACCGTCCGGCCACCACCCAGCCGGCACCGGTGGCGGTCACGCCCACGCCCGCAACGACCAGCGAGCCCCATTTCAGGATCCAGAGGACGTCGTTGCGTGCGTCCTCATTCTGGAGCGCGGAGGCCTGGGCCAGCGCCCGGGCCTGCTGGTCCTGCAACTGCTGCACCGTCAGTGCCGGATTGAGCTTCATGTAGGGCCCACCCAGATGGTTGTTCTCCCGGTAGCGGTGGACCAGCACCACCGTGGCGGCCAGCACGACGGCCGCGGCGAGGAAGAACAGCACGCCGAAGACGGCGGTGAGCCGCAGCCGCAGGCTTCCCCAGCAGGCGGCAGTCAACCAGGTGGAAAGCCTCATCGGATGCGGTACCCGGTGCCGGTGACCGTCTCGATCACTGCCGGCTCACCCAGCTTGCGGCGCAGCGCGCGCACGGTGACCCGGACGATGGTGGTGACCCACATGAACTGCCAGTTCCCCGATGGTGTCGCGTGGCTCCGCCCTCCTGGGCTTCGGTCCCGCTTACGCGTCCGAGTCCCGAACGGTTCGGGACAGGGGTGCGCCCGGCGAACGACCGGCATCGCATGCGAGCGGCTGCCGGGGTCAGTCGCAGAACCACAGCCACCGTGCCCACGCGACGACCGCGAGACCCACTGCATCGCCAGTCCGGCAGGCCCCTGAGGGGACCGATTCGGAACCACTTACTCAGGGACGAGGAATTCCACCATGGTCCGGCGTCACAGGGCCCCGTCCGCGGGCGGAGGACGTGGTCGCCGGCATGTGGCCCGCCGACGGTCGCGCAAGCTGGTCCTGGGCGCCGTTCTCAGCGCGACGCTGATCGGAGCGGGCGGTGGGGGCACCGCATCGGCCACGACCACGCCACGTGCCAGGGCCCGGGGAAGCGCGCGCCGGTGATGATGCAGCAGATCAAGGGTCTGCATGGCTGCATCGCCAACGCCTGACCGTACGACGAGAGCGGCCACTACATCACGGGCCCTGCGGTGAACTCCTGAGCAGCAGGCTGTGAAGCGCATGGCCTGCCGTGTGTTCCGTGCTGGTCCGCGGGTCCGGCGTGGGGCAGGCGCCCGATGACCGGAGTTGTCGGCGGGACGCTGCCGAGAGGGTGAGCTGGTGTCACGAAGTCGCCCGAAAGGCCTAGTCATGTGTCATATAAGCCTATTTTCTTATCTATTGACGGTGCATCAGATCACTGGCTGGCGTGTGGTGCGGGGTTTCGTTCACTCGACCGGCGCTCTGCAGTCACGCCGTCGATGTATCCGATATGACAGATAAAGGCGCCATAAGTACGTTCATGTCAGGCCGGTTGTCCGGTCGACCCTCAGAGACAAGGGAGAAGTGACATGACGACG
>NZ_JBEXID010000121.1:0-14264 GCF_040608395.1 Streptomyces sp. NPDC005181 | reverse complement strand
AGCACCGCTGCTCCGAGGCCGCACCGCACATGAGGATCGCGGACACGATGACCGCACGGGATCTCCTCGCCCTCAGGCACCCCAGCAGCTCATCCGCCCGAATCGCTGCTTGAGGCTGCTCCAGGCCGCCGGTCGTCCATCCACCCAGGCGGTCAGGCTGGTATGCGCTACTCAAAGTGTCCCTGGCCGGTTGTCTCCACCGGACAGCGGCGGGGCGCCGCGCCTTTGAGCAGATGCTCGCCGCGATGGGCCGGCCCCCTTGCCGACAAAGACCCATGTCCCGCCCGAGACTCCTCGAGGACCACAGCGGGCGCGAGGCCTTCGAGTGCGATGGCTTGGGCTGCTTTGTGACCGCCGGAGACGGTGCCTCCGGCGGATTCAGGCACCCACGGTGCCGTCGAGCCCCTCACGCAGAAGGTCCGCGTGTCCATTGTGGCGGCCGTACTCGAGGAGGACGTGCACCATCACCATCCGCAGCGAAACCTCCTCGCCCCATCGTGGCTGGTACCCGGCGAGGTCGAGGGAGTCGGCCTCCCGCTCGATGCAGCGCGAGTTCTCCACCTCGGCCTCCCAGGCATCGAACGCCTCATCCCTGGTTGACGCGTCCGCGTCGTAGGCAGCCTGGAAGTCGGTCTTGTCGGACCAGACCAGTGGCACGTCGTTGTCCTCGAACACGCGACGGAACCAAGCGCGTTCCACCTCCGCCATGTGCCGTACCAGACCGAGCAGCGTAAGCGTCGACGGCGCCATCGACCGGTGCCGCAGCTCCTCGTCCGTAAGCCCTTCGCACTTCATGGCAAGGGTCGCACGGTGGTAGTCGAGGAAAGCCCGCAGCATGTCGCGTTCGCTGCCAAAGCTGGGCGGCCCTATGCGATGGTCACTGGTCACTGGTCGTGCCCCTTGTCCGTGGCCGTATTTCGGAGCCCAGTATCCACTTTCGTCGGCTGTCCGGGGGGAGAGCCGTCCGCCGGACTGGCTGTCACCGCAGGGGCCGTACGACACGGGAATCAGCACGGGGCGTCGCTCACCCGCAGCCGAAGCTACCCCCACCCCTCGGAATCGATCACCCACCGGGTTCACCCGCCCCGGCTGGCCGATGCGGTGAGCAATGCTCGACGCTCAGGACCGACGCAAGGCACCGCTGCCGCCGGATCCTGCCCAGGCACTGGGGTGCTGCAAAGCCTGCATGCGGTCGACCGACTGCTGGAGCACGGAGCCAGTTTCGACACGATCATCGAGCGGGTGGCTGTACTCGACGGCAACGGCTCCACCGGCTCCGGGAAGACTTCGCTCAGTGGCAGGCAAGCCGGCCCCTACTGAAGCACCTTCACGCTGCCGAAGGCATGCCCACGCATGCTCTTCGCTGTCCACCGTCCCCGCGCTGAGCTCACGCCGAACCGGTCCGGGCTCCTGCCGTGCCGAATCCGTCCGGGGGGTCCAGAGCAAAGACCGTCACCCACTCGCCGCCCGCTGCGTGGTAACCGAGGTCGGCCAGCGCTTTGGCCGCCGCGCGCATGTGGTCGGCGCCGTAGACGACGCCGATGGTGAAGGGACCGGTCCGTTCCGCGTAGGCGCGGTGGAAGTCCGTGAGCGCTCGCACGAGCAACCGGTCGCGGCGGCGCATGACCAGGTCGTTCAGGCCCGGCCAGAAGTCGGCCGCCGCCTCCTCGGCATCGCTCAGCAGGTCGTCGGACGACAGGTGCCGGGCCAGCCAGCGACGGGTCCCGAACAGCCGCATGCCCGCAGTGACGGCCGGGACCACCGTGGCCAGCACCGCCCGCTCCTTGAGCGGCAGGCGCCGGAAGTGGTCCTCGAACTCCTCTCCCACCATGTCAGGGCACACCACGGGAACGCCGAGCGAGGCGAAGTCGATGTCCTGCACGACCAGCCCCAGCCGCTCGTGCCCGTCGAGCCGCGCGTACGACGCCACCAGGGCGTCCGCGCCGGCCGAGCCCTCCCCGATACCTTCCGCGATCACTAGGTCGCAACAGCGGCGCAGCCGGGCCGCCACCTCCTGGTAGAAGCCCGCCTCGCCCAGGTGAATCATCGGGAAGAGCAGGAACCCGAGCTCCGTTCGGCGCCCGTGGAACCGTATGATCGCCGAGCGCACCCCCGCCAGCTCGGTCACTTCGATGAATTGCATGCGGACCCCCGTCCCCACCCGGAATATGGATGGCCCACGTCGGCGGCTTCCGACCTGCCCGACCAACTGGCGGGCAGCGCCTACCAGGCGAAGACCTACCCAATCGCGGCCTCCACACTCGTCACGGCACCGAGAGCGGCATCCCTACGCCCGGGCGCCCCAACTGCGTCTCAGACCAGACCTGTTACTGCACGCGAGCGGTGGCAGCGGTCGCCGCCTTCCGTCGGGGCGGAGCCGTACATCGCGATGGTCGGTTCCACACGGCCGCAGCTGCGCGTATGGCGCATGGTCGGCGGGGCCCGCCTGCATGCCGAGCAGGTCCACGAGGCCGCGCTGCGCAACCCGTCGGGATCGTCCGTCGCTCTGGGACGAGGGGCCGGGGAGCTCTTGGTGTCCGCCGTCGACGGAGGGGCCGTACGGTTGTGGCGGTTGCGCGACGGTGGCGAACTTCCGGCGCTGACGGGGCACCGCTCGCGACCGACGTCGGTCTCCTTCCTTCCCGACGACACGGGAACGGTGATCGTGGCGGACGGATCGCGGGTCAGAGTGTGGGAGCCGGCGGCCGCACGGGGCACCGGGATTCCCGACATGCGGCGCGGAGTGCCGAGCCCCGGCAGCGAGCACGCCGGTGCGATGGCCATTACGGCTCCGGGCGAGGGCGCTGTCGTGCTCGCCGCGGGAAACCGGGCCGCGGTATGGGATCTGGCCGGACGGCATCTGTGTGACGAGAGCGGTCTGTCCGTCATCTCTTCGGTGGATCTCCGTGCTGCCCCGGACCAGGAGATCTGGCTCGCCGTCGGCGGTCGGCACAGCTCGTACGGACCGTGCCTGCGGGTCAGGCGGCTGGCCGACGAGGCGGCGGTGACCCTGCCCCTCGACCCACGGCAGGACAGCACAGTGGGAGCGGTGGCCCTGGCCACCACCGGCGGCGCGGTACGCGTCCTTGCCGCGGACGACCGCTACATCCGGCGCTGGGACGTCACCACAAGGCTGCCGCTCGACGGTCTTCACGTGACGACCGGGATGGTCGAGCACCTGGCGGTCGTCGAGACGCCGGGCGCGGCCCCCTTCCTGATCGCCACCGCAGGGGACTCGGTGTGGGTCTGGGAGGGAGCCGAGCCCGGCACGCCGATCCGGTTCAGACTGCCGGGCGGCGGACCCGCGCGTGCCGTGGCCGGAACCCACGACACCACCGGAGGACGCCGGTTCGCGGTCGCGACCTCCGCCGGGGTCTTCGCGGGCTCCGTGGAGGAGCCGGTCCCCGAGGGCGGTCGGCGCGTGCTGTATCCGCTCACGGAGACCCTGGGCGATGTCCGCTCCCTGGCCTTCCGCACGACTGCATCAGGACAACTCGTTGTCGTGGCGGCCTGCCGCTCCCGAGTCGTCCACGAATGGGTCGTCGACAGACAGCCGGAGGACCGACCGGTCACGGACCGCGGCTTCGAGGTGTATGGAGTGCTGGCGGCGCCCAGCGAGGCGGGGCTGCTCGTCGCGGCTGTGGGGCTGGAACGCATGGATCTGTTGCGACTTGACGAGCGCCGTGTCTGATCGGCGGCTCCCGACTGCAGAAGGAGAGAGAACATGGCGCATGACCTGGTGGTCTTCGTCCCGGGTGTGCTGGGCAGCGTGCTTCGCGACGCCGACGGGAGAGACACGTGGAACCTGACGCCCGGGGTGGCCGGCCGCGTGCTGTTCGACATGGAGCGCTATTTCCAGCAGCTGACACTGCCGCCGGGCCTGGGGGACGAGGAGCCCGAACCGCCCCATGTCCTGACCGCCAGTGACCTGCTGCGAGAGCCGCGCATCTGGCCGGGGCTGATGCCCCATGTGGCGTACAAGAAACTCGCCCGTCACCTCGGGGAACTGCTCGAAGGCCGGGTCGTGGTCTTCCCCTACGACTGGCGGCTGTCGAACCGGCACTCTGCCCGACGGCTGCGGGCATTCGTCGAGCGGGAGCTGGAGCGCTGGCGCACGCAGCGCAGGGCTTGCGGCGACCCGGAGGAGCCGAAGGTCGTCTTTGTCTGCCACTCCATGGGCGGTCTGGTCACGCGGTACTACCTGGAAGTGCTCGGCGGTCGCGAGATCGCCCGCTCCATGGTGACGATCGGCACTCCGTACGCGGGTGCCGTCAAGGCCGTACAGGCCCTGACCGGCAACTTGCCGGGCAGGAAGCTGCTGCGCGTGCCCGATCGCCTTCGCACGCGGCTGGTCACTGCCGCACGCAGCATGCCGTCGGTGCACCAGCTCCTGCCCACGTATCAGTGTGTGGAGGGCCATCCGGACGGCACTCGGCTCGATTCGGTCCCGATCCCGGACCTGGACAGCGCGATGGTGCGGGACGCCTTCGCCCTGCGCCGGGAACTGGAGGAGCACACACGCAAGAACGCCGAGGCGGACCGGGCCGCAGGCAGGCCGGAGGCCTATCAGCTCTTCCCCGTGGGTGGCCGCGGCGAGCCGACGGATGTGTTGGTGCGCTTGTCGGCGGGCACCGTCCATTACGCCGACCGATTCGAGGGAGACCGGCGGTGGCAGGGCGACGGCACCGTCGCGTGCCTGTCGGCCACGCCTCCGGAATGGGAGAACGGCGCACGAGTGGACTGGTTCAGGCTCGGGCACACGGCCTTGCCCAACAACGCTCTGCTCCACCGGCAGTTGCAGGACCGCTATGACGCACTGGAGCACCGCCCCTACCAGACCATGGGTGTCGGCTTCGGTATCGATGTGCCTGAGGCCGTGGGCGAGGGCGGGCCGATTGAGGTGGCGGCCGTCTCGGAGGAGACCGGTCTCTTCCTGGAGGGCCGTCTGCTGGCGCCCGGCACAGGGGAGATCCTGGGGCGCCGCCGGTTGCTCCCGGACGGTGAAGGCGGCTACCGCGCCGAGTTCACGGCGCCTCCGGGGCTCTGGCTCGTCGAGGTCGAGGCCCCCCAGGTGACCGCTGCCCCCGTGCAGCGGGAGACGCTGCTCGTACTGGACTGAGAACCGTACAGACCGATCTGTGCCCTCACGGCCGGCTCCACAGCACTTGAGCCAGAATCTGTTGCTGACATGCAGTCAGTCCATGGATCGCCGCCACGTGGTGTGATCACCGTTGAGAAAAGCTCAATTGCCGAAGTTATCCCACCGACCACTTGGAGTTCTGCCGCTCTGTGCCTGGGTGGCACGTGTGGGTATCGGCGGCGCGTCGTAGGGGACACCACCGAGCCTCGTCGACATTCCCCTCCGGCACGTGAAAAGGATCACCGATGAGGAGCGCGGGGTCCGGGTGAGGGCGGCATCGAAGGCCGGGTCACGCTCCCGGCCCGATGGCGCGGTGGCGGGGCATGGCGGCGCTTGGCGGGAGGCGCAAGGCCGGATGTGCCGTCGGACCACCCGGGACACGCGTCCCCTGAGCCGGCGTCGGCTCGCTGAGCGCACGCGGCCCCGGCGCCCCGGTGCGCACCAGCGCACTCAGCAGCCCTGGGGACGCCTCCTCCAGGCTCCCGAGAACGGTGCGCCGGGCGGCCGGTTCGATCGGAGCGACGGACGGGACCGCGAGGACGTGGCAGCCCGCCGCCTCCGCCGAGGCGACGCCGGTGGGAGTGTCCTCCACGGCCACACAGGCGGCCGGGGCCACACCCAGGGCTCGGCAGGCGGCGAGGTACGGGTCGGGGTCGGGTTTCGTGCGGAGTGTGTCGTCGGCGGTGACCGTGGTGGTGAACCGGCCCGCGCCCAGCGACTCCAGGGCCTTCACGACGGTGTCGGCGACGTGCCGCGGCGAGGCCGTGACAAGGGCGGTGGGAACGCCCTCGCTGCGCAGCGCCACGAGCAGTTCGACTGCGCCGGGGCGCGGCACGACGTCGGCGCGCACCCGGGCCGCGAACTCCCGGTGGAGCTCGGCGGCGACCGCGTCGACCGGCGCGCCGGCGGCCCGTCCCAGTGCCTTCGCCGTGTGTTCCACGGGGCGGCCCAGCACATCGGGCTGGTCGGCTTCCGTGAGCGCGTACCCCAGCCCGGCGGCCACCTTGTCGACGGCTCCCCACCACAGCTGCTCGGTGTCCACGAGGGTGCCGTCCATGTCGAAGAGCACGGCCTTCAGCAGGGGTGGCTGGACGGGGGTGGTGCGGGGGTCCGTCACGGAGGTCTCTTTCAGCGGGTCGACGTAGTGCGGGTGCTGGCATACCGCAGGGCAGCAGCAGCCGCCCTGCGGGCATTCGGGTCCTGCCGGCGCCGGGGCTCAGCTGCGGCGCGCCGCGACCAGCACCGGCCGGTCGGGGAGGGTCACGGTCACGGCGGTGCCCGGGGCGAGTGCCGCCGCCTCGTGCGTCTGCAGGTCGGCCTTGACCTCGGTGCCGTCGGCGAGGCGGACGGTGACGCGGGTGACGGCGCCGAGGAAGGCGGTGGCGACGACCTGGGCGCCGCCGGTGCCGTCCGCGGCGAGCCGGACGGCCTCGGGTCGTACGAGGACGTCCACGTCGTTACCCTCGCACGGCTCGCCGTCCACGGGCAGCCGTCGTCCCAGGACCGTCACCGTCGCGCGCTCGGCGTCGAGGACGCCTGGGATCCGGCTCATGGTGCCGACGAACTCGGCGACGAACGCAGTGGCGGGCCGCGCGTACAGCTCGGCGGGGGCCGCGCACTGCTCCAGCCGCCCCGCGCGCATCACGGCGACCCGGTCGGCCATCGAGAGTGCCTCTTCCTGATCATGCGTCACAAATAGGGTGGTGATCGCGAGTTCCTGCTGCAGGCGGCGGATCTCCTCGCGGAGCGTCAGCCGTACCTTGGCGTCGAGCGCGGACAGCGGCTCGTCGAGCAACAGGACCCGCGGGCGCAGCGCGAGCGCGCGGGCGAGCGCGATGCGCTGCTGCTGTCCGCCGGAGAGCTGGTGCGGGAAGCGTTCGCCCGCGTTCGCGAGGCCGACCAGCTCCAGCAGCTCGGCGGCGCGGGCGCGCCGCTCGGCCGTTCGCACCTTGCGCATGCGCATGCCGAACGCGACGTTGTCGAGCGCGCTTAGGTGCGGGAAGAGGCTGTACGACTGGAAGACCATCCCGGCGTCGCGGCGGTGGGCAGGCACCCGGGTCACGTCCTCGCCGTCGACGAGGACTTCGCCGGAGTCCGGGTGCTCGAAGCCGGCGAGCAGGCGCAGTGCGGTGGTCTTGCCGCAGCCGGACGGGCCGAGCAGGGCGAGGAGTTCACCGGGCCGCGCGGTCAGGTCGAGGCCGTCGAGGGCGACGGTCGCGCCGAACGTGCGGCGCATACCGCGGAATTCGACCGTTGCGCCGCCGGTCGTGGCGGCCTTCTCCAGCGTGGTGATCGTCATGGTGAGGGTCATCCCTGGGAGGCGGTACGGGAGGGGGCGCGGCGGCTGCCGAGGGTGGCGACCGCCAGGAGGAGTGCCCAGGTGAGGAACAGGCTGAGCACGGACACGGCGACGGACATCTGGGCCTGTGAGCCGCCGATGCTGTAGATCCAGACGGCGAATGGCTGGAAGCCGAGGAGCTGGGCGACCGTGAACTCGCCCAGCACGAGTGCCAGCGTGAGGAACGCCGCGTTCAGCAGCGCGCCGCGGAGATTCGGCAGCACCGCGCGGACGAGGGCCTGCGGCCAGCCCGCGCCGCAGCTGCGGGCGGCCTCGACGAGCGTGCGCACGTCGACCGCGCGCAGCCCAGCGTCGAGGGCACGGTGGACGAACGGCAGAGCCATCACGACGTAGGCGAGGACGAGCACGACCGGGAAGTCCGGGTTCTGGAGCGCGACGAATGTCTGGAAGAGCGGCGTCGCCGAGAGGTACTCGGGACCCCACTTGAGGACCGTTCCGATCCCGGCGACGAACGCGATCGGCGGGACGATCAGCGGCAGCGAGCAGACGACCTCGACGACGGGCCGCAGTCGCGGTGCACCGAGCCGCAACGCGACCATGGCGGGCACCATCAGCAGCAGAACAACGGCGATCGTGGCGGCGGCCAGTTCGAGGGAGAGCGCCAGGCTGGGCAGGAAGCCGTCGGTGCCGAGGATCCGCGCGTACGCGTCGACGTTCAGGCCCTGACCCGGCACGTCGACCGTGAAGATCACGGAGGCTGCCAGCGGCACCAGGAAGTAGAGCCCGGCGACGGCGAGGACCGCGGCCCGCCCGGGGCGGAAGGTGGTGTTCAGGCGAGCCATCGCGCGCTCCGTCGTTGCAGGGGCAGGTACACGGCCATCACCAGGCCCGCGACGAGGACCATGTCGAGGCTGAGTGCCAGAGCCACGTTCTCCTGGCCGACCAGGACGTTGCCGGAGATGGCGTCGGCGATCTGCAGGGTGACCAGCGGGACCGAGCTACCGACCATCGCGGCGGCGGTGGCATAGGCGGCGAACGCGCTGCCGAACAGCAGCACCAGACCGCCGAGCAACGACGGCGCGAGCACCGGCAGGGCGACGTGCCGCCAGTACTGGGCATGTGTGGCGCCGTTGTTCTGTGCGGCTTCGCGCCACTGGGAGCGCAGCCCGTCGAGGGCGGGCGTGATGGTGAGGACCATCAGCGGGATCAGGAAATAGAGGTACGTGAGGGTCAGGCCCCAGAAGCTGTACAGGGTCCAGCCCGTGTCGGCGAGGCCCAGGTGGCGTGTGAGGACGCCGGAGTTGCCGAGCGTCGCGACAAAGGCGAAGGCGAGCGGGACACCGCCGAAGTTCGCGAGCACCCCGGAGGCGGTGAGTACGGCCTCGCGCAGTGCGCGGAAGCGGGAGACCACCACGGCCTGGGCGAGCAGCAGCCCGAGAAGCACACCGATCGCCGCCGAGACGGCGGACAGCTTGACGCTGCCCAGGAGCGCCGTCAGATAGGCGCCGTGCAGCGACGCCGTCATATTGGCGGTCGTGTAGGACGTGGCGCCGGTGGCCGGGTCCTTGACGGTGAAGGCGCCGTTCAGCATGGCCAGGGCCGGGATCCCGAAGGCGATCGCCACGAAGACGAGCAACGGAACGACGGCGAGCCACCCGGCGCGCCGGCGCCGCCGCCCGGAGGGCGCGGCGTCGGCGCGGGTCGGCGCAGAGGTGACAGTCATGCCGGAGGTCATCCCGAGACGGCCTTGCCCCAGCCCTGGGCGATGACGCCCTTGGCCTTGTTCTGCTGCGCCTCGGTCGGGAACGCGATCGCGCCGGAGACCTTGGGCAGCTTGGCGGCGGCGTCCTTGTCGACCGTCCCGGCCTGCTCCATGGCGGGCATCAGTACCGGGCGGGCATAGCCCTTGAGCCACAGGTTCTGCCCCTCAACGCTGTACAGGTACTCCTGCCACAGGCGGGCGGCGGCGGGGTGCGGTGCGTCCTTGGTGACGGCCTGCGAGTAGTACTGCGCGTACTGGCCGTCGGACGGGACGGAGACCTTCCAGTCGATCCCCTTGCCCTTGAACTCGTCGGCATAGCCGGCGTTGAGGTAGTCCCAGTCGATGCTGATGGGCGTCTCGCCCTTCTCGACGGTTGCCGGGGTCGACTCGACCGGCGTGTAGTTGCCGTTCTTCTTCAGCTTGGCGAAGAAGTCCAGTCCCGGCTGGATCTCGTCGAGGGAACCGCCGTTCGCCAGGGCCGCCGCGTAGACGCCGCCGAACGCGGAGCCGGACTTGGTCGGGTTGCCGTTGAGCGCGACCTGGCCCTTGTACTCGGGCTTGAGGAGGTCCTTGAAGGTGGTGGGGCAGTGCTTGACGCGCTTGGCGTCGCAGCCGATGGAGACGTAGCCGCCGTAGTCGTTGTACCAGCGCGCCTGCGGGTCCTTCTGCGCGGCCGGGATGTCGTCGTACGAGGCGACCTTGTACGGCGCGAACAGTCCCTGCTGGGCCCCGCTCAGCGCGAACGAGCTGCCGAGGTCCAGCACGTCGGGGGCACGGTCCTGGCCCTTGCGCGAGGTGACCGCGTTGATCTCGTCCTGACTGCTGCCGTCGGGGTTCTCGACCTCGATCTTGATGCCGTACTTCTTGGTGAAGCCGTCGATCAGCGCGCCATAGTTGGCCCAGTCGCGGGGCAGAGCCATGGCGTGCAGCGTGCCCTCCTTCTTCGCCGCGGCAACGAGGCCGTCCATGCCGCCGAAGTCCGTCGCGGAGGTTGCGGTGGCGGCCATCTTGCCGTCGGGGGTGGCAGCGGACTGGCTGGTGGCTGCGCCACAGGCGCTGAGGCTGAGTGCGGCGACGGCGAGGCCGCCGGTGAGGACGGCGATCCTGGGCAGGGACACGGTCACGATCTCTCCTGGGGTGGCGCCCCGGACGGCGGTTCCCGCGGGGGCTCGACAGAGAACTTGTTTGAACAAGTTGGCCCCAGTAGGCACGCCCTCCATGTCGCCTCGGTGAACAAGGGAGCAACTTCGACCCCCATTCTTTTGGACACTCGCCGGATGCCTTCCAGGGGAACGGTCCCCTCCCCGTCTCGTCTAGGCTGGTTCATCTGCACACTGCGCACAGCACGAGAGGGGACCATGGCAGCCCGACATGAGGAGATTGCCGAGGAGTTGCGCCAGGCGATCGATCGCGAGGAGTACGCGGTGGGCAGTCGGCTGCTCCCCGAGACAGAACTCGCTGCCCGCTACGGCGTCTCGCGCGGCACCGTCCGCCAGGCCGTCGCCGCCCTGACGTCGGAAGGTCTGATCGGGTCCCGCCAGGGCGCGCGGCGCGTGGTGCTCGCCAGTCGCCGCAATCAGAGCTTCGCCGAGCTGCGCAGCTTCGCCCAGTGGGCGCGCGCGATGGGCCGTACGGCGACGGGCCGGGTGGTCTCCTCGGAGTACCGCCCCACGACCGCCCAGGACTCGGTACGCCTCCAGATGCCGGTCGGCGTGCCGGTGCTCCACGTCCTGCGGCTGCGCGGCCTGGACGGAGAGCCGGTGCTGCTGGAACGGACGGTGTACGCGGACTGGATCGCCCCGGCTGTGGAGCGCATCGAGGCGGACTGCCCGTCAGTGACGCAACGGCTGTTCGCAGACACAGGATTGGTCTTCGCGTACGGCGAGCATCTGATCGACGCGGTCGCGGCGGGCGCGCAGGACGCCGAACTGCTGGGTGTGCGCCGGACGAGTCCGCTGCTGCGGGTGCGCCGGGTCACGACCACCCGCGAGGGCCGCCCGGTCGAGTGGTCCGACGACCGGTACCGATCCGACGCAGTGAGCTTCAGCGTCCACAACTCGATAGGCAACAACGCACTGGCCCGCCAGACGGGCCCGGGCGCGAGTCCGGCGAAGGCAGACGGTGACCGCGGGACCGGTGTCGCACCCGGTCTCGACCACCGGGCCCAGGCGTGGCCGTAACGTCCCGCCTGCCCTGCGACGTCTGGCACGTGCACGCGCTGCCGGATTCGCGCGGCGGCGGTGCCTTCGGTGGAAGGCCTGTCGACGTCCTCCGCCCAGCACCTCCGGCCCGGCCTCGGCAGGAGGAACGCTTCACGCAGCGAGACAGCAGGAGAGCTCCAGCTCGTCCGTGGCCTCCTGAAGAGTGCTCGCGATTTCGGAGTGCCGTACTGCGGGCCTTCCGCTGACCTTCGCGGTGTGCCGCCAGACGCGGGTGAGGTGCGCCGCGCCTGCGCCGGTCGGAGTGGCTCCCTGCAGCCGGGTGCAGGTGAGGATTGCCCGGTCCGGTCGAGCGTAGGGGAGGTCTGCCCAGCCCAGCACTGCGCGGGAGAGGTCAGCCGCGGCCGGATTAGCCGGCGCCCAGGGCCCACACGCTGTGCGCCGTCCAGTGGGCGGTGGTGGTGGGCGCAGGATTGGCGCCCGGCCCCGGGCGCGGCAGCGCATCTGCCGCGCCCAACACCGCGGCCAGGGAGAACTTCGGTGTCCTGGCTGGGTGTTCTCCGTGTCCGAGACGGTTCATGGAGTCAGTCCGCCCTGCCGCCGGTTACGGGCCGGGTTGGGACAGGTTTCCCGAATGGTTCGCTTCTCCGCCGCCACTTGTTTGAACAAGTTGAGCAATGCTGGCCGCTGCACACTCTACGGCCCACGGATTTTCCGGGAGACATGCCCTTCATGAATGCCATTGACCGCAGACGGTTCATGCAACTTGCGGGCGGCACTGCAGCTCTGTCCGCTCTGTCCACCAGCATCGCTCGCGCCGCGGAGATACCCGCGCACCGCAGGACGGGCTCCATCAAGGACATCGAGCACATCGTCGTCCTGATGCAGGAGAACCGTTCCTTCGACCACTACCTCGGCGCGCTGCGCGGTGTCCGGGGTTTCGGGGATCCGCACCCGGTGACGCTGCCGAGCGGCAAGCCGGTCTGGTACCAGTCGGACGGCACCAAGGAGATCCTGCCCTTCCACCCGGACGCCGAGGATCTCGGTCTGGCATTCCTCGAGGACCTGCCGCACGGCTGGAACGACACCCAGGCCGCCGTCAACAAGGGCAAGTACGACAAGTGGATCCCGGCCAAGTCCGCCACGACGATGGCGCACCTGACCCGTGAGGACATCCCGTTCCACTACGCGCTCGCCGACACTTTCACGGTCTGCGACGCCTACCACTGCTCGTTCATGGGATCCACCGACCCGAACCGCTACTACATGTGGACGGGTTACACCGGCAACGACGGCAAGGGCGGTGGCCCGGTCCTCGGCAACGACGAGGCCGGCTACGCCTGGACCACATACCCGGAGCGCCTGGAGAACGCCGGCGTCTCCTGGAAGATCTACCAGGACATCGGCGACGGCCTGGACGCGGACGGCGGCTGGGGCTGGATCGGGGACGCCTACCGCGGCAACTACGGCGACAACTCGCTGCTGTACTTCAACCAGTACCGCAATGCCAAGCCCGGCGACCCGCTGTACGACAAGGCCCGCACCGGTACCGACGCGCGCAAGGGCGAGGGATTCTTCGACATCCTCCGTGCCGACGTGAAGGCCGGCAAACTGCCCGAGGTCTCGTGGATCGTCGCGCCCGAGGCCTTCACCGAGCACCCGAACTGGCCCGCCAACTACGGCGCCTGGTACATCTCGCAGGTTCTGGACGCGCTCACCTCCAACCCTGAGGTGTGGAGCAAGACAGCGCTGTTCATCACCTACGACGAGAACGACGGCTTCTTCGACCATGTCGTGCCGCCCTTCCCGGCCGGCTCGGCCGCGCAGGGCAGGTCCACCGTCGACGTCAGCGGCGACCTGTACGCGGGCGACAGCGGCCGCCCGGCGGGGTCGTACGGCCTGGGCCAGCGCGTTCCGATGTTCGTGGTGTCGCCGTGGAGCAAGGGCGGCTACGTCTGCTCCCAGACCTTCGACCACACCTCGATCATCCAGTTCATGGAGCGCCGCTTCGGCGTGACGGAGCCCAACATCTCCCCCTGGCGCCGCGCGGTCTGCGGCGACCTGACCACGGCGTTCGACTTCCGGCACAAGGACAACCGCACGCCGCACCTGCCCGACACCACCGGCTACCTGCCGCCGGACGGCGACCGGCACCCCGACTACGTGCCGACGCCGCCGGCGAAGGGCGCGCTGCCCCGTCAGGAGCACGGTCTGCGCCCCGCCCGGCCCATCCCGTACGACCTCGTGGCCGACGGCAAGGTCGGCACCACAGGCTCGCTGCGGATCGACTTCGCCTCCCACGGCAAGGCCGGTGCCGGCTTCCTGGTCACCTCCGCGACGGACACCTCCGGCCCGTGGACGTACACCGTCGGCTCGGGGCACTCGCTCTCCGGAGACTGGCACGTCTCCGCGGACTCCCACGGCGCCTACGACTTCACCGTGCACGGGCCCAACGGCTTCCTGCGCCACTTCGCCGGCCGGGTCACCGCCGCAGGCCCCGAGGTCAGCGCCCGCCACGACGGCAACGGCGGCGCCGTGCGCCTGGTCCTGACCAACGACGGCCACAGCACTGTCACGCTCACGGTCAAGGACGAGTACGGCAAGCACAAGCCGGCCACTTACCGGCTGCGCCCCGGCGCCCACGTGGTGCACGCGGCGGAGACCGAGCGCACCCATGGCTGGTACGACCTGACCGTGACCGCCGACCACGACAGCACCTTTGTGCGCCGCCTGGCCGCCCACGTGGAAAGCGGCCGCGCGAGCACCAGCGACCCGGCCATCGCGACCCGCTGACCCCGCTCGCCACGTTCCGGCCGCGGCCCGGTGCCACCGGGCCGCGGCCGGCGGCGCGCACCCCACGGCAGGCCGCAAACCGATGATGCGAAGCCCTCCGTGGCGCGACCG
>NZ_JBEXID010000120.1:0-14414 GCF_040608395.1 Streptomyces sp. NPDC005181 | reverse complement strand
CGCAATGTGCTGGCCATGTCGGGACGCGCCGTCGAGGCCGCGGGCGATGTGTCGACGCTGCTGCTCGACAAGACCGGCACCATCACCCTCGGCAATCGCCAGGCCACCGAGTTCGTGCCGGTCACCGGCACCACCGAGGCTGAAGTGGCCGATGCCGCCCAACTGTCCTCGCTGGCTGACGAGACGCCCGAGGGTCGCTCCATCGTCGTACTGGCGAAGGGGAAGTACGGGCTGCGCGAGCGCCACCAGGGCGAGCTCGTCGGGGCCGAGTGGATCGCCTTCACCGCCCAGACCCGTATGTCGGGTGTGGACGTCGACGGGCGCAAGATCCGCAAGGGTGCTGCCGGTTCGGTCATCGCCTGGGTCCAGGAGCAGGGCGGAGAGGTGTCCGAGGACGCCGATACCCTTGCCAACCGGATCTCCGAGGCGGGCGGAACCCCGCTGCTCGTAGCCGTCGAAGACGCGGACGGCGCTCGCGTGCTGGGTGTCATCCACCTCAAGGACGTCGTCAAGGAGGGCATGCGGGAGCGGTTCGACGAGCTGCGCCGCATGGGCATCAAGACCGTCATGATCACGGGTGACAACCCGCTGACCGCGAAGGCCATCGCCGAGGAGGCGGGGGTCGACGACTTCCTCGCCGAGGCCACGCCCGAGGACAAGATGGCCCTCATCAAGCGTGAGCAGGCGGGTGGCAAGCTCGTCGCGATGACCGGTGACGGCACGAACGATGCGCCGGCCTTGGCGCAGGCGGACGTGGGTGTCGCGATGAACACGGGTACGTCGGCCGCCAAGGAGGCCGGCAACATGGTGGACCTGGACTCCAACCCGACCAAGCTCATCGAGATCGTCGAGATCGGCAAGCAACTGCTCATCACTCGGGGCGCGCTGACGACGTTCTCGATCGCCAACGACGTCGCGAAGTACTTCGCGATCATCCCGGCGATGTTCGCGGTGGTCTACCCGGGCCTGGACAAGCTGAACATCATGCACCTGTCCTCCCCGCAGTCCGCGATCCTCTCCGCGGTCATCTTCAACGCGCTGATCATCATCGCGCTGGTGCCGCTGGCCCTGAAGGGCGTGCGCTACCGGCCGGTGAGCGCCGACAAGATGCTCCGCCGCAACCTCGGGATCTACGGACTCGGCGGGCTCGTCGCGCCCTTCATCGGCATCAAGATCATCGACCTGATCATCTCCCTCATCCCCGGAATCGGCTGATCGCCATGAACAACTCGGTAAATAACAATGTCCGGTTGCTCTGGGCCGGCCTGCGCGCCCTCCTTGTGCTCACCGTGGTGACGGGCGTGCTCTACCCGCTCGCCGTCACCGGCCTCGCCCAGGGCCTGTTCTCGGACAAGGCGAACGGCTCGGAGATCAATGCCAACGGCAAGGTCGTCGGCTCCTCGCTGATCGGCCAGTCCTACAACTTGCCGCTGAAGAAGGGCCAGGAGACTCCGGAGCCGGACCTCAAGTGGTTCCAGCCCCGCCCGTCCAACGGCCTCGGCGCCAACAGCGTCAACCCCCAGTACAAGCTGATCCTGTCCGGCGCGACCAACCGGTCCGGCGACAACAAGGACCTGATCGACTGGGTCACCGCCGCCAAGAAGGCCGTCATCAAGGACAACTCGGTGAACGGCTATACGGTCAAGTCGTCCGACGTCCCCGCCGACGCGGTGACATCTTCCGGCTCCGGCCTGGACCCGGACATCTCCCCCGAGTACGCCGACATCCAGGTGCACCGCATCGCCGAGAAGAACAACCTGTCCGTTGGTCAGGTGCAGAAGCTGGTCGACGAGCACACCGACGGCCGCACCCTCGGCTTCGTCGGCGAGTCCCGCGTCAACGTCCTCGAACTCAACATCGCGCTCAAGGGCCTCGTGGCGAAGAGCTGATGGCCTTACGCACACCATGCGGGAGTTGGCGGACGGGGCGGCACCCCCGATTCGGCAACTCCCGCAACTATGAGACCGGTTCCGCCGGCTCCGGCCCTTCGCACAACAGGAAAGGTGCACGCCGATGACCCGGGTACTGGTGGTGGAGGACGATCCTCAGCTCGTCCGGGCCCTCGTGATCAACCTGCAGGCCCGCCAGTACGGAGTGGACCCGGCGCCCGACGGCGCCACCGGCCTACGCCTCGCCGCCGCGCGCCAGCCTGATGTGGTCCTACTCGACCTGGGCTTGCCGGACATGGATGGAGTAAACGTCATCAAGACGCTGCGCGGCTGGACCCGCGTACCGATCCTGGTGCTGTCCGCCCGGCGGGCCTCCGACGAGAAGGTCGCCGCGCTCGACGCGGGCGCCGACGACTACGTCACCAAGCCGTTCACCATGGACGAACTGCTCGCCCGGCTGCGGGCCGCCGTCCGCCGCACGGAGACCGCGCCGCTCACCCCCGAAACCGTCCTCGTCGCGACGGACGACTTCACCATCGACCTGCTGGCCAAGAAGGCCACCCGAGGCGGACACGACGTACGCCTTACCCCGACCGAATGGCACCTGCTGGAGATCCTGGTCACCAACCCCGGGCGTCTCATCACGCAGAAACACCTGCTCCAGGAGGTGTGGGGCACCTCGCAGAGCAACAAGACCAACTATCTCCGCGTCTACATGGCCCAGCTGCGCCGCAAACTGGAAACGAACCCCGCTCACCCGCGCTACCTCATCACCGAGCCTGGCATGGGATACCGCTTCGAGAGCTGAAATGGGGCTTTCGAGACCGTTCCCAAGCCCCTAGCACCCCCCCACAGCGTCCGCCTGTAGAGACCAAGAGACGAGAAGATGGCACGCGGCAAGCTTCGTATATACCTCGGTGCGGCACCAGGCGTCGGCAAGACGTACGCGATGCTCTCCGAGGCACACCGCCGCGTCGAGCGCGGTACCGACTGTGTGGTCGCCTTCGTGGAGCACCACAACCGCCCGCGCACCGAGGTGATGCTGCACGGCCTGGAGCAGATCCCCCGCAAGGAGCTGGAATACCGGGGCACCGTCTTCACCGAGATGGACGTGGACGCGGTGCTCTCCCGGCACCCCCAGGTGGCCCTCGTCGACGAGCTGCCCCACACGAACATACCCGGCTCCCGCAACACCAAGCGCTGGCAGGACGTCGAGGAACTGCTGGCCGCCGGGATCGACGTGATCTCGACGGTCAACATTCAGCACCTGGAATCGCTCGGCGACGTCGTCGAGTCCATCACCGGCATCCGGCAGCAGGAGACCGTACCGGACGAGATCGTACGACGGGCCGAGCAGATCGAGCTGGTCGACATGTCACCTCCTGCCCTGCGCCGCCGCTTGGCGCACGGCAACATCTACAAGCCCGACAAGGTCGACGCCGCCCTGTCCAACTACTTCCGCCCGGGCAATCTGACCGCCCTGCGCGAGCTGGCGCTGCTGTGGGTGGCCGACCGGGTCGACGAATACCTGACCGAGTACCGCAGCGAGCACCGGGTCTCGAAGATCTGGGGCTCCCGTGAGCGGATCGTCGTCGGCCTCACCGGCGGTCCCGAGGGCCGCACGCTGATCCGCCGTGCCGTGCGGCTGGCGGAGAAGGGCGCGGGTGGCGAGGTGCTCGCCGTCTACATCGCCCGCAGCGACGGACTGACCCACGCCTCGCCCAAGGAACTGACCGTCCAGCGCACCCTCGTGGAGGAACTGGGCGGCACCTTCCACCACGTCATCGGGGACGACGTACCGACGGCGCTCCTGGACTTCGCCCGCGGCGTCAACGCCACCCAGATCGTCCTCGGCGTGTCCCGACGCAAGGGATGGCAGTACGTCTTCGGGCCGGGCGTCGGCGCGACGGTCGCGCGGGAGTCGGGGCCCGACCTCGACGTCCACCTCATCACCCACGACGAGGTGGGCAAGGGGCGCGGGCTGCCCGTGGCCCGGAGTGCGCGCCTGGGTCGTTCCCGGGTCATCTGGGGCTGGCTGGTCGGGGTGGCCGGCCCGGCGCTCACGACTCTGCTGCTCACCGGCGTTACGCCTGAAGTCGGCCTGGCCAACGACATGCTGCTGTTCCTGACGTTGACGGTGGCCGCGGCCCTGCTGGGCGGGCTCTACCCGGCGCTGGCATCGGCGGTGGTGGGCTCCCTGCTGCTGAACTGGTTCTTCACCCCGCCCGTCCACACCCTGACGATCGCCGACCCCAAGAACATCGTTGCCATCGCGATCTTCGTCGGCGTTGCCGTCTCGGTGGCTTCCGTGGTGGACCTCGCGGCCAGGCGCACGCATCAAGCGGCGCGGCTGCGTGCCGAGTCGGAGATCCTGTCCTTCCTGGCCGGCAGCGTGCTGCGTGGGGAAACGAGCCTGGAGGCACTGCTGGAGCGGGTCCGCGAGACCTTCGGCATGGAGTCGGTGGCGCTGCTGGAGCGGGAGAGCGACGTGGCCCCGTGGACCTGCGCCGGCAGTGTGGGGCCGCGCCCGCGTGTCGAGCGGCCCGAGGACGCGGACGTGGACATGCCGGTCGGCGACCGTATGGCCCTGGCCCTGTCGGGGCGGGTACTGCCGGCCGAGGACCAGCGGGTGTTGGCTGCGTTCGCCGCCCAGGCGGCGGTGGTCCTGGACCGCCGGCGGCTGAAGTCCGAGGCCGACCAGTCTCGCGCGCTGGCCGAAGGCAACCGCATCCGCACCGCGCTGCTGGCCGCGGTCAGCCACGATCTGCGTACCCCGCTGGCCGGGATCAAGGCCGCCGTGTCCTCGTTGCGGTCCGACGACGTGGCCTGGTCCGAGGAGGACCAGGCGGAGCTGCTGGAGGGCATTGAGGAGGGCGCCGACCGGCTGGACCACCTGGTGGGCAACCTGCTGGACATGTCCCGCCTTCAGACCGGCACCGTCACCCCGCTGATCCGCGAGATCGATCTCGACGAGGTGGTACCGATGGCGCTCGGCGGGGTTCCCGAGGACAGCGTGGAGCTGGAGATCCCGGAGAGCCTGCCGATGGTCGCTGTCGACCCCGGGCTGCTGGAGCAGTCGGTCGCCAACCTCGTCGAGAACGCGGTGAAATACAGCCCCTCCGACGAGCGGGTCCTGGTGTCCGCCAGTGCCATCGCCGACCGGGTGGAGGTGCGGGTGGTCGACCGCGGCCCTGGTGTCCCGGACGAGGCCAAGGAACGTATCTTCGCGCCTTTCCAGCGCTACGGTGACGCCCCCCGCGGGGCGGGCGTCGGCCTCGGCCTCGCGGTCGCCCGCGGCTTTGCCGAGGCCATGGGCGGCACATTGAACGCCGAGGACACCCCCGGCGGCGGACTCACCATGGTCCTCACCGTCCCGGCCGCGTCCGGCCTCCAGCCGGTCCGCCCCGACCTTCCGGCGGGTGCGACCTCCTGATCGGCCCTGGGTCCGGCCGTGCGAGCCGCGAGGTCCCGGCGGTGACCCGGCATGGGGATTCCCTGCCGAAGCTCGAGGCCTTGGCGCGTCCTTGACGCGCCTCGCGCGGTGGCCCGGCCACACTGGCCTCGAACAGCCCCCATCCCGCTGCACCCTGCACCGCGAGGTCCCCCATGGCGTACGGTCTAGCCCGCCGCGAACTGCGTCCGAGAGTTCCGCTGCGGCCAGGGGAAGGTGACCGGCACCACCTGACCAGTCTCGAGGGGCTTGCCGCGCTGTCCTTGGACGCGCTGAGTTCGGTCGCGTACGGTCCCGAGGCGATCGTGCTTGTCCTGATCGCGGCCGGGACGGGGGCGCTGACCGCCACGCTGCCGGTGACGCTGGTCATCGCCGCGCTGCTTGCGGTGCTGGTGGTCTCGTACGGCCAGGTGATCGCCGTGCATCCGGACGGCGGTGGCGCCTACGCGGTGGCGAAGAAGGACCTCGGCTCCAGGACCAGTCTGCTCGCAGCGGCCAGCCTCGTCGTCGACTATGTGCTGACCGTGACCGTCAGCCTTGCTGCCGGCGCCGCCAGCCTTGCCTCCGCCTTCCCCTGGTTCGGTGAGCATCTGCTCGCCGTCTGTCTCATCGGACTGGCCCTGCTCACCGCTGTGAATCTGCGGGGAGTTGCCGAGAGCGCCCGGGTGCTCATGCTGCCCACCGTGCTGTTCATCGTGAGCATCCTCGGCATCATCGTTCTGGGGCTGCTGCGCTCCCACCCCGCAGCGGTCGTCGGGAGCGCCGAACCCGTACATGCCACAGAGGCGTTGGGACTGCTGCTCCTGCTGAAGGCGTTCTCCTCGGGCTGCTCCGCGCTGACCGGAGTGGAGGCCATCGCCAACGGCGTACCCGCCTTCCGTACGCCGCGTGTCAAGCGGGCGCAGCGCACCGAGCTGATGCTGGGCGCGCTGCTGGGGCTGATGCTGATCGGCCTCGCGGTGCTGATCCGCCGCGACCATGTAGCCCCGCGCGAGGGTGTGACCGTCCTCGCACAGCTGACCGCCGGCTCGTACGGGACGGGCTGGGCGTACTACGCGACCAACCTCGTTGTCACCCTGGCCCTCCTCTTCGCCGCCAACACGAGTTTCGGCGGCCTGCCTGTCCTGATGAGCCTGCTGGCCAGGGACCACCGACTGCCCCATCTCTTCGGGTTGCGCACGGAACGCCCGGTGTACCGCTGGGGCGTGGTGGCGCTCGCCCTGCTCGCGTCGCTGCTACTCATCGCCGTGAACGCCGACACGCACCGGATGATCCCGCTGTTCGCGATCGGGGTGTTCATCGGCTTCACCATCAGCCAGATCGGGCTCGTCCGGCACTGGGCGGCGCAGCGGCCCCCCGGCTGGCTCCGGCGTGCGGTGCTCAACGGCGTCGGTGCGGTGCTGACCACCGTGGCATTGCTGGTTCTGCTGACCACCAAGTTCCTCGAAGGGGCCTGGGTGGTTGTCGTGGCCATTCCGCTGCTGATGCTGCTGTTCGCCCGCGTCCAGCGCTACTACACGGTGGTCGGCGCGGAACTCGGGCTCGGCGAGATCCCGCCGCCGGTGCGGCACACCGACTCCCTCGTCATCGTGCCGGTCGGCGAGGTCAGCAAACTCACCCAGCACGCGCTGTCGGCTGCCCGCGCCCTCGGCCACGACGTCGTTGCGGTCGCGGTGCATGGTGATCCCGCCAAGGCCCGTGCCCTGGAAGAGACGTGGGCCCGCTGGAATCCCGGCGTACGTCTGGACGTCATCGACAGCCCGCAGCGCTCGCTGGTGCAGCCCATCGTCGACTACGTCCAGCAGGCGGCGAAGGGAGGACGGCAGATCGCCGTCCTCATCCCCGAGGTGGAGCCCCTCCACCGCCGGTACCAGATCTTGCAGAACCAGCGCGGCCTCCTGCTGGCCGCCGCACTGAGGGCGCGCACCGATGTCGTTGTGTGCGTCGTGCCGTACCGGCTGAGCGTGTGACGGATCGCAGGCTCAGCCGGTACTCGGGCGGCTACAGCAGTCCGTCGGCGATGGTGCCGAGGGAGAGTGCCGGAAGGAAATTGAGCAGCGCCAGGATGACGGCCGCGGCGGTGGCCAGGACGACGAAGTTGACGCCCTGCGCGCGCAGCGTGCCGACCGTGACGACGCCGGGCTGTTGCTTGGCGAGGCGTCCGGCCAGGGCCAGGACACATGCCATCGGGAGGTAGCGGCCGGCCAGCATCGCGAACACCATCAGCAGGTTATGGAAATCGGTGGCACCGTTGAAGCCCGCCATCGCGCTGCCGTTGCTGTTGGTGTTGCTGGTGTACGCGTAGATGAGCTCGGTCAGGCCGTGCGCCCCTGGGTTGCCCATCGAGGTCTGGCCGTCGCCGAAGGCGATCGCGATACCCGCGCAGGCGAGGATCACCGTGGGCGCGATCAGCGCGTACACGACCACCCACCGCATCTCCCCGAAACCGATCCGCTTGCGCAGGTATTCGGGCGTGCGGCCGACCATCAGGCCGCCGATGAAGACGGCCACCAGGACCACCATGATCAGGCCGTAGAGGCCACTGCCGGTTCCGCCAGGGGCGATCTCGCCGAGCATCATCGCGGACAGCAGCACCCCGCCACCGAGGCTGGAGAAGCTGTCGTACGAGGAGTTGGCCGCGCCGTCCGCAGAGCCCGTGGCCCCCACGCCGAACAGTGTTGAGCCGGGGATGCCGAAGCGGGTCTCGGTGCCTTCGTACTGTCCGCCGACCGCCTGGGTGACCGTGCCGGTGTGGACGCTCTGCGCGAGCGTGCCCGCGGCGAGGAGCAGGCCGAAGAGGATTCCGACGACGGTGAGCAGGGTCCAGCTCTGCTTCAGGCTGCCGATCATCCGGCCGAACATGCGGATGCAGGCCGTCGGGATGAGCAGCATGAGCACGATCTCGAAGGCGTTGGTCCAGGCGCTCGGGTTCTCGAAGGGGTGGGCGCTGTTGGCGTTGAAGACGCCGCCGCCGTCGCCGGTGAACAGTTTGATCGGTTCCCAGGAGCCGACCGTTCCCTCGAGAATCGTCTGCTTGCCACCCGCGACCGTGGTGACGGTGTGTCCGGCACCGAGGCTCTGGATGACGCCGCCGGCCATCAGGATCAGACCGCCGACGACCGCCATCGGGACCAGGATCCGGAAAATCGTACGAAGCAGGTCGACCCAGAAGTTGCCGAGGTCGTCCGTGGACCGCCGGACCAGACCCCGGACCAGGACGAGAGCCACGCAGATGCCGACCGCCGCCGATGCGAACGCCTGTACGCCCAGGCCCGCCATGACGGCGAGATGCCCAGTGGTCGACTCGCCCGCGTAATTCTGCCAGCTGGTGTTGGTAGTGAAGGAGACCGCAGTGTGCAGCGCGAGCCGCCACGGCATGCCCTCGTGCCCCGTTGACCAGGGCAGCTTTCCCTGAAGGGTGAAGAGGGCGAAGAGCGCCGCGATGCTCATGACGGAGAAGGCGAGCAGAGCGGTGAGGTAGTGCCGCCAGGTCTGTTCCTTGTCCGGGTCGATGCCGCAGACGCGGTAGAGAGCCTTCTCGCCCCGCCAGTGCTTCCCGCCGTCCAGGACGCGGGCCATGTAGTCGCCGAGCGGGACGTGCAGCCCCACGACCACGGCGAGAATGATCGATGCCTGGATCCAGGCCGCCATGATCAGGCTCCCTGCTTCGGATAGGTACGGTCGAGCGCGATGTTCAGCTCGATGACATTGACGCCTGGCTCACCGAGCACACCGAGCGTGCGGCCGGTGGTGTACTTCGAGATCAGCTTGCGTACGTCGGTCACGCCCGCGCCACGCTCACGCGCGACGCGCGGCGCTTGAAGCTTCGCGTATGCCGGGCTGATGTGGGGGTCGAGACCGCTGCCGCTCGCGGTGACCGCGTCGGCGGGGACGACAGGGTTCGCCGGGGCGTCGCCGCGCACGGGGACGGTCACAGCATGGCTGTAGTCCGCGCCGGCCTTCGCGCATGTGACGCGAACTCCCTTGTAGGAGCTGAGAAATGGCTTCGCCGGGCAGGCCTGGTTGAGGCTGACGGCCTGGGTGGCACGTCCGCTCGTACCGCCGTCGTAGAAGACGCCGAGGACCGCACCCACGCCGTCGTCCGTGCAGTACGGGCGCGAGCCGTCGACACCTTCGAGGTCGCCGACCACCTTGCTGCGCCCGCACACCAGGGTGAGCAGGCTCGGCTTGTCCTTGGTGTCGACGACGGACTCGGGGCCCTGGTTGCCGGCGCCGGACGCCGTGGCGTCGTACCCCGTACCGGCGTTGGAGGGCCGGGACTGGAAGTACTTCTTGACGGGGTTGCCCTTGGCGTCGGTGAACGACTGGCCGATGAGTGAGGATCCGGCCGGCTTGCCGTCGGCGCCGGTCACCTCCGACGCGCCGTCGAGGCCTGGGACTTGGGCTGCCGCCACCATGGCCAGCGGGTAGGCCAGGCCGGTCAGCAGAGTCAGCACGAGGACCACCCGCAACGCTGCGATGTGCTGGGCGAGCCAGTGTGGGATGCGTGTCATGGTCAGATCCCCGGGATGAACTGGACGAGGGCGAAGTCGATGAACTTGATGGCCAGGAACGGGGCAATCACGCCGCCGAGTCCGTAGATCCAAAGGTTGCGGGTGAGCAGGGTGGAGGCGGAGGAAGGCCGGTAGCGCACACCGCGCAGGGCGAGCGGGATCAGCGCCACGATGACCACCGCGTTGAAGACGACCGCGGAGAGGATCGCGGACAGCGGCGAGTGCAGGTCCATGATGTTGAGCCGGTCGAGCCCCGGGTACACCGCGGCGAACATCGCGGGCAGGATCGCGAAGTACTTGGCGATGTCGTTGGCGATCGAAAACGTCGTCAACGCGCCCCGGGTGATGAGGAGTTGCTTGCCGATCTCGACGATCTCGATGATCTTCGTGGGGTCGGAGTCGAGGTCGACCATGTTGCCGGCCTCCTTGGCGGCCGACGTACCGGTGTTCATCGCCACGCCGACGTCTGCCTGCGCGAGTGCCGGGGCGTCGTTCGTACCGTCGCCCGTCATGGCGATGAGATGGCCGCCGGCCTGCTCGCGCTTGATCAGCTCCAGCTTGTCCTCGGGGGTCGCCTCGGCCAGGAAGTCGTCGACACCCGCCTCCTCGGCGATCGCCCGGGCTGTCACCGGGTTGTCACCGGTGATCATTACCGTGCGGATGCCCATGCGGCGCAGCTCGTCGAAGCGTTCGCGCAGGCCCGGCTTGACGACGTCCTTGAGGTGGACGACGCCGAGCACCTCGGCGGTGCCGTCACTCCTGACCTCCGCCACGGCCAGCGGCGTACCGCCGGACGCGGAGACATGATCCACGGTAGCCTCCAGCGCGATCGGTACCTTTCCGCCCTGCTCGCGCACCCATGCCGCGACCGACGCCGCGGCACCCTTGCGTAGCCGCTGGCCGCTGGGGAGGTCGACCCCGGACATGCGGGTGGCGGCGGTGAACGGCATCCACTCGGCGCCGTTCGCGGAACGGGTGTCCTCGACGACCGAGGGGTGCTCGGTGTGGACGTACTCGACGATCGACCGGCCCTCGGGCGTCTCGTCGGCCAGGCTGGAAAGGAGCGAGGCCTTCGCCAGCCGCTCCATGGAGACGGCCCCGACCGGCAGGAACGCGCTCGCCCGCCGGTTGCCGAAGGTGATCGTGCCGGTCTTGTCGAGCAGCAGGGTGTTGACGTCGCCCGCGGCCTCAACTGCCCGTCCGGACATGGCCAGCACGTTCCTCTGCACCAGCCGGTCCATGCCCGCGATGCCGATTGCCGAGAGCAGCGCACCGATGGTCGTCGGAATCAGACAGACCAGGAGCGAGACCAGCACGATGCCGGTGACACCGTCCGCGGTCAACGCCGCGGTGTCGTGCGCGGCGGCCATCGCGTCCTTGGAGAAGATCGCCATCGGCTGCAGGGTCACGACCGCGACCAGGAAAACGAAGGTCAGCATGACCAGCAGCAGGTTGAGCGCCAGCTCGTTGGGGGTCTTCTGCCGGTTGGCACCCTCGACCAGGGCGATCATCCGGTCCAGGAAGCTCTGTCCGGGCTCTTGGGTGATCCGTACGACCAGGTGGTCGGAGAGCACCCGGGTGCCGCCGGTGACAGCGCTGCGATCGCCTCCGGACTCGCGGATGACCGGCGCGGATTCACCGGTTATGGCTGACTCGTCGACGCTCGCGGCGCCCTCGATGACGTCGCCGTCACCGGGAATCAGGTCCCCGGCCGGTACGGACACGATGTCGCCGCGCCTGAGCTCGGAGGCGGCGACGGCCTCTTCGACGTACGAGTCCTCCGCCGCGCCGGGCTCCCAGCCCGCGAGCCGCCATGCGGTGGTCTGCTGCCGGGTCTTGCGCAAAGCGTCGGCCTGCGCCTTGCCGCGGCTCTCGGCCACGGCCTCGGCGAGGTTGGCGAAGACCACCGTCAGCCACAGCCAGGCGGTGATCAGCCAGCCGAAGAGACTGGGGTGGACGACCGCTATGCCGGTGGTGAGCGCGGCGCCGACCTCGGTGACGAACATGACCGGATTGCGGAACAGGGTCACCGGATTCAGCTTGCGGAGCGCCTGGGGGAGCGCGAGCCACAGCTGCTTGGGATCGAGCATTCCGGCACCGACCCGGCGCGGCCGTTCTTCGTGCGGAGGTGATGCGTCGTGGACGGGGGCGGGTTCGACCGCGGTGGGGGCGGACATCAGAACTTCTCCGGCTGGATCAGGGCAAGGATCAGATAGGCGAGCAGGGCGACGGCCACGACCAGGCCGACGGTGTTTTCGATGGTCATCGAGAACTCGTCCTCACACATGGGGGTATGCGAATAGGGGGTAATCGGTGTGTTTCGGGTCACCTGTGGCGTGCGCTGAGCGGCCTCCGCCGAGAGGGAGCTACGACGGAGGCCGGGAAAGGGGACCGGCGCTACAGGCCGACGTCCCTGCGGCTCATGTCGTCCAGCGATTCGCGGCGTACGAGCACGCGCGCGATGCCGTCGGACACCGCGACTACGGGCGGTCGGCCGACCATGTTGTAACCGGAGGCCATGGAGAGGTGATAGGCCCCGGCCGCCGGAACGGCGAGGAGGTCGCCGGGGCGTATGTCGCCCGGGAGCGCCACGTCGTCGGCGAGCACGTCGCCCGCCTCGCAGTGCCGGCCCACGACGGTGACGAGGTGCGGCGGCGCCGACGAGGGACGACCGATGAGCCGTGGCGCGTACCGCACGCCGTACAGCGCGGGCCGGGGGTTGTCGCTCATGCCGCCGTCGACGGCGACGAACGTGTGCTCGCCGGTGCGCTTGACGGCGAGCACACGGTAGACGGCGACTCCGGCCGGTCCGACGACTGCGCGGCCGGGCTCCAAGGTGAGCCGGGGCACGGGCAGCCCGGTGCGGGCGCAGCCGTCCTCCAGCTCGGCGCGGACCCGCCCGGCCAGCACGGCCACGTTCATGCTCTCCTCGCCGGGCCGGTAGGCGATGGCGTGGCCGCCGCCGATGTTCAGCTGGGGGAGGGAGATGCCGTGCTGGTCCCTGATCCGGGCCATGAGGCCGACCATGCGCCGCACGGCTACGACGTACGGCTTGACCGTGGCGATCTGCGAGCCGATGTGGCAGTGCAGGCCGACGAGTTCCAGGTGCGGCTCGTTGAGTATCCGGGTGACTGCGTGCTGCGCGGATCCGTCCGTGATCGACAGGCCGAACTTCTGGTCGTCGGTGCCGGTGCGGACCTTGACGTGCCCGCCGGCCGCGATGCCCGGGACCACCCGCACCATGACCTTCTGGCGGGTGTCGGCGGGGGTGATCGCGGCGAGGCGGGCGATCTCGGACGTGCTGTCCACGACGATGCGTCCGACACCGAGCCGAAGGGCGGTGCGCAGGTCCTCGGGGCTCTTGGCGTTGCCGTGCATCACGATCTTCTCAGGCGGGAAGCCGGTGGTGACGGCGAGCGCCAACTCCCCTGCGGAGCAGACGTCCAGGCCCAGGCCCTCTTCTTGCACCCAATGCACGAGCGCACGGCACAGGAAGGCCTTGGCGGCGTAGACGATGTCGGCTTCGGGGAACGCCGTGCGGTACGTACGAGAGCGCTCGCGGATCTCCTGTTCGTCCAGTACGTAGAGGGGGGTGCCGAAGCGGTCGGCCGCCTCGGCGAGGGAAACCCCGCCGACGGAGACGTGCCCGTCGGTCTCGGGGCGGGTGGAGCGAGGCCAGACGGACAGCCCGTCGGTGTCGCCGAGGATCCGGGACAAGGCTTGGGGATCCGAGGGCAGGGAGGCCGGGAGCGACGCCGGAAGCGTGGACGCAAGGGACGACGGAACGGACACTGACATGGCGACTCCTCAGCCGATCAGCAGGTTCAGACACGCGACGACAGCAGCGGCGCCAGTCACTGGCAGGGCACCGACGTGCTGGGGATGCCATTGACGCGAGGAGCTCGCGCGCTCGCTGTCGTTGGAGACCGAATGGGTGGCCGCGGGGGCGGAGAACTGCGGGTCGACGGTGAGGGCAGTAACCCCCAGGGGGGCGGCGAGAGCGCGCAGCGCGGGTTCGGAGAGCCTGATGCAGGCCTGGTCCGTGCCCAGAGTGGCGGTGAGCTTCGCCGCCGAGGTGAATCCGACGGCCGTGCGGCCACCCAGGGGGGTGCGGAACAACCGGGTCGTACAGCCCGAGGGCCCCGACCGGACAGGGACGTAGAGAAGTCCGGCCGGGAAGCGTTCTGAAGGCTCGGGGTCCTCAGGAAACTCGACTGGAGACATGGTGCTGCTCCTCGAAGAAGGCGACTGGCGCCGCCCGGTCTGACCGGCCGGGCGTTCGAGTGAAGCTATCCCCGCCCAACCGGGGGTGGGCCCCCTCGCTGACGGATGCTTGACGCGAAGCCCACTACCCGTAACGCGACGCTGACGGGCTCGACGATCCTGGTCAGCGTGACGTCAGGGTCTTCGAGTAGAACCCGCAGGGGCGGCCTCGCTCGCGTGATGGGATACACAGAGACGAAGTGCTAGTCCCATCCTCCGCACATGACCGGTTCGGATGAACTGATGATGTGGCCGGTACCTCGGCGGGATGTGGCTCGTTGGGTTCGACGTGCCGAT
>NZ_JBEXID010000119.1:0-14930 GCF_040608395.1 Streptomyces sp. NPDC005181 | reverse complement strand
CCCCGCAGTCCGCGATCCTCTCCGCGGTCATCTTCAACGCGCTGATCATCATCGCGCTGGTGCCGCTGGCCCTGAAGGGCGTGCGCTACCGGCCGAGCAGCGCCGACTCGATGCTCCGGCGCAACCTCGGGATCTACGGACTCGGCGGCCTGGTCGCCCCGTTCATCGGCATCAAGATCATCGACCTGATCCTCTCCCTCATTCCCGGAATCGGCTGATCGCGCCATGACCTCCATGAACAACTCCGCAGGAAACACCGTTCGGCTGCTCTGGGCCGGGCTGCGCGCCCTGCTCGTCCTCACGATCGTCTGCGGCGTGATCTACCCGCTCGCCGTCACCGGTGTCGCCCAGGGCGTCCTCCCGGACAAGGCCAACGGTTCCGAGATCACGGCGAACGGCAAGGTCGTCGGCTCCGAGATCATCGGCCAGCGCTACGACCTGCCGCTGAAGAAGGGCGAGGAGACCGCGGCCCCGGACCTCAAGTGGTTCCAGCCCCGCCCGTCCAACGGCCTCGGCAGCAACAGCGTCAACCCCCAGTACAAGCTGATCCTGTCCGGCGCGACCAACCGGTCCGGCGACAACAAGGACCTGATCGACTGGGTCACCGCCGCCAAGGCCGCCGTCGTCAAGGACAACTCCGTGCCCGGCCACCCGGTCAGCCCGTCGGCCGTGCCGGCCGACGCCGTCACCTCCTCCGGCTCCGGTCTCGACCCGGACATCTCCCCGCAGTACGCACAGCTCCAGGTGCGCCGCGTCGCGGAGCGGAACCATCTCGGCGTCGACCAGGTGGAGAAGCTGGTGGAGCAGCACACCGACGGCCGGATCCTCGGCTTCGTGGGGGAGCCGCGGGTCAACGTCCTGCAGCTCAACATCGCACTCAAGGAGCTGGTGAACGGAGGCTGATCCTCCGCCGACGGATGCTCCGGGCCGCCGTGGTCATGCTGTACGGATCACGGCGGCCCGGAGCCGTGCCCGCCCGGAGACCTCGGCCATTGCCCGACCGCGTGCCTCATGCACATACTGGCGGCCGACGGGGAACGACCACGCACTGGGGGGCGCATGACCGACAGCACCGGCGGAAAGAGCATCGGCGGCCAGGGCGGCATGGCCGTCGCCGAGGACCCGGCCCGCGGGCCGATGGTCCGCGTCGAGGACCTGCACCGCTCGTACGGCACCGGCGCGGGCGCCGTCCACGCGCTGCGCGGGGTCTCTTTCGACGTGCCGCGCGGCGAACTCGTCGCACTCAAGGGGCGCTCGGGCTCCGGCAAGACAACCCTGCTGAACCTGGTCGGCGGCCTCGACAGCGCCGACCGCGGCCGGATCACCGTCGACGGCACCGACCTCTCCGAGCTCGGCGAGAACGGGCTGCTGGAACTGCGCCGGGACCGGATCGGCTTCATCTTCCAGTCGTTCGGCCTGATCCCGATCCTGACCGCCGCGGAGAATGTCGGCGTACCGATGCGGCTGCGCAAGGCGGATCCCCGCGAGCGGGAGGAGCGGGTGGCATTGATGCTCTCCCTGGTCGGGCTCGGCGACCACGGTGCGCAGCGGCCAGGGGAGCTCTCCGGCGGCCAGCAGCAGCGCGTCGCCATCGCCCGCGCGCTCGCCAACCGGCCCGCGCTGCTGATCGCGGACGAGCCGACGGGACAGCTCGACGCGGAGACCGGGCTCGCCGTGATGGAGCTGTTGCGGGCGGTGGTACGGAGCGAGGGGGTGACCGTGTTGGTGGCGACACACGATGCGCAGTTGCTGGGGCTGGCGGACCGAGTGCTGGAACTGAGCGACGGGCTCATCGCCGAGCACACGTAGCGGCGGGTGCCGGGGCTCGCCCCGGACACCTTTTTGATGCCGATCACCGGGATATGCCGGATTTGACCGGTTTGGCGCATCAGAATTCCGTCAATTCGGCCTCCTGTCCGACCTTGCGTCCCTTTTGCCGTAAATATTCGGGGTAGCTTCGAGAGCGGCTGCCGCATCGGCCGCAGCCGCTTTTCTGAAAGACAATGGGGCCATGGCACGCGGCAAGCTTCGGATCTACCTGGGTGCGGCACCGGGCGTCGGCAAGACGTACGCGATGCTCTCCGAGGCCCACCGCCGAGTGGAGCGGGGCACCGACTGCGTCGTCGCGTTCGTGGAGCACCACGAACGGCCGCGCACCGAGGTGATGCTGCACGGCCTGGAGCAGGTCGCGCGCCGCACGATCGAGTACCGGGATGCCGTCTTCACCGAGATGGACGTCGACGCGGTCCTGGACCGGGCCCCGGCCGTCGCCCTGGTGGACGAACTGGCTCACACCAATGTGCCGGGCTCCCGCAACGCCAAGCGCTGGCAGGACGTCGAAGAGCTCCTCCAGGCGGGCATCGACGTCGTCTCCACCGTCAACATCCAGCACCTCGAGTCGCTCGGCGACGTCGTCGAGTCGATAACCGGCGTAAAGCAGCGCGAGACCGTCCCCGACGAAGTCGTCCGCCGGGCGGACCAGCTCGAACTGGTCGACATGTCGCCCCAGGCGCTGCGCCGCCGGATGGCCCACGGCAACATCTACAAGCCGGACCGGATCGACGCGTCCCTGTCCAACTACTTCCGCCCGGGCAACCTCACCGCCCTGCGCGAGCTCGCCCTGCTCTGGGTCGCCGACCGGGTCGACGAGTACCTTCAGCAGTACCGCGGCGAACACAACATCAGCACCACCTGGCAGGCCCGCGAACGCATTGTCGTCGGACTCACCGGCGGACCCGAGGGCCGTACGCTCATCCGCCGCGCGTCCCGGATGGCCGCCAAGGGCTCCGGCGGCGAGATCCTCGCCGTCTACATCGCCCGCAGCGACGGACTGACCTCCGCGTCGCCCAAGGAACTCACCGTTCAGCGCACCCTCGTCGAGGACCTCGGCGGTACGTTCCACCACGTCATCGGCGACGACATACCCTCGGCACTCCTCGCGTTCGCCCAGGGTGTCAACGCCACCCAGATCGTGCTCGGCTCAAGCCGCCGCAAGGCCTGGCAGTACATCTACGGCCCCGGCGTCGGCGCCACCGTCGCCCGCGAGTCCGGCCCCGACCTCGACGTCCACATCGTCACGCACGACGAGGTCGCCAAGGGCCGCGGACTGCCGATCGCCCGTGGCGCCCGGCTCGGCCGGGCCCGGATCATCTGGGGCTGGCTGGCCGGGGTCGGCGGCCCGGTCCTGCTCACGCTGCTCCTGACCAGCATGACGAACGGTCCGGGGCTCGCCAACGACGTCCTGCTCTTCCTCTTCATGACGGTCGCTGCAGCCCTGCTCGGCGGGCTGCTGCCCGCCCTCGCGTCCGCTGCCGTCGGCTCGCTGCTGCTGAACTACTGGTTCACCCCGCCGACCCACACCCTGACGGTGCAGGACCCGAGGAACTTCGTCGCCATCGTGATCTTCTTCGCGGTCGCGGTGGCAGTGGCCTCCGTCGTCGACCTGGCGGCCCGCCGTACCCATCAGGCCGCCCGGCTGCGCGCCGAGTCCGAGATCCTGTCCTTCCTGGCCGGCAGCGTGCTGCGCGGCGAGACCACCCTGGACGCCCTGCTGGACCGGGTCCGCGAGACCTTCGCCATGGAGTCCGTGGCGCTCCTGGAGCGGCGCAGCGACGTCGACCCGTGGACCTGCGCGGGCAGCGTCGGCCCGGCGCCCGTGTCCCGCCCCGAGGACGCCGATGTGGACATGCCCGTCGGTGACCACATGGCGCTCGCGCTCTCCGGCCGGGTGCTGCCCGCCGAGGACCGCCGGGTCCTCGGCGCGTTCGCCGCCCAGGCCGCCGTCGTACTCGACCGGCAGCGCCTGGTCGGGGAGGCGGAGGAGGCCCGGCGGCTCGCCGAGGGGAACCGGATAAGGACCGCGCTCCTCGCCGCCGTCAGCCACGATCTGCGGACCCCGCTGGCCGCCATCAAGGCCGCCGTCACCTCGCTGCGCTCCGACGACGTGGCCTGGTCGGAGGCGGACGAGGCGGAGCTCCTTGAAGGTATCGAGAACGGCGCCGACCGTCTCGACCACCTGGTCGGCAACCTCCTCGACATGTCGAGGCTGCAGACCGGCACCGTCACCCCGCTGATCCGCGAGATCGACCTCGACGAGGTGGTCCCGATGGCGCTCGGAGGTGTACCGGAGGACAGCGTCGAGCTGGACATCCCGGAGACGCTTCCGATGGTCGCCGTCGACCCGGGGCTGCTGGAGCGGGCCGTCGCCAACATCGTCGAGAACGCCGTCAAGTACAACCCCGACGGGGAACGCGTCACCGTGGCCGCCAGCGCGCTCGGCGCCAGGGTCGAGCTCCGGGTGGCCGACCGCGGCCCCGGCGTCCCCGACGAGGGCAAGGAGCGGATTTTCGAACCCTTCCAGCGCTACGGCGACGCCCCGCGCGGCGCAGGAGTCGGCCTGGGGCTCGCCGTCGCCCGCGGCTTCGTGGAGTCCATGGGCGGCACCCTCGACGCCGAGGACACCCCCGGTGGCGGCATGACCATGGTCCTGACGCTCAAGGCGGTGTCGGGATACGTTCCGATCGGTACCGACCTGCCCGCGCAGGCCGTCTCGTGATCGCCGCAGTGATACCCGTACTGCTTCCCGCAGCAATTCCGTACAGCAGAAAGGCAGGTCCCCGATGACCCGGGTGCTTGTGGTCGACGACGAGCCGCAGATCGTACGCGCCCTCGTGATCAATCTGAAGGCTCGCAAGTACGAGGTGGACGCGGCGCCCGACGGTGCGACCGCCCTCCAGCTCGCCGCCGCGCGCCACCCCGATGTCGTCGTCCTCGACCTCGGACTGCCGGACATGGACGGCGTGGAGGTGATCAGGGGGCTGCGCGGCTGGACCCGGGTGCCGATCCTGGTGCTCTCCGCCCGCCACACCTCCGACGAGAAGGTCGAGGCGCTGGACGCAGGAGCTGACGACTACGTCACCAAGCCGTTCGGCATGGACGAGCTGCTGGCCCGGCTGCGCGCCTCGGTCCGGCGGGCCGAACCGGTCGGCCAGGACGGCGCCGACGACATCGTGATGGTCGAGACCGAGGGGTTCACCGTCGACCTGGCGGCGAAGAAGGTCCAGCGCGAGGGACGCGACGTGCGGCTCACCCCGACCGAGTGGCATCTGCTGGAGGTGCTGGTCCGCAACAGCGGCCGGCTGGTCAGCCAGAAGCAGCTGCTGCAGGAGGTTTGGGGGCCTTCGTACGGCACCGAGACCAACTATCTGCGGGTCTACATGGCCCAGCTCCGGCGCAAGCTGGAGGCGGACCCCTCGCACCCCCGGCACTTCGTCACCGAGCCGGGCATGGGTTACCGCTTCGAACGCGGCTGAGCACTGTGCGTGCGGCGGCCTGCCGTCGGCTCTGCTCCGCTGCGTGTCACACGTCCGAGTGAGAGAACGGACACCTGCCCGGACCAGCGTGGGCCGGTACCCTTCGGGTATGAGTGCTGTCCCTCGTTCCGAGAAGGCGGAGCGGCCGTCCGGCCGCTTCCGTCGGATGCTCGACCGGCTGTCCAGCTCCCAGCAAGACCTGGAATCGGAGGAGCTGCAGGAGGACTCGCAGGCATCGGGATGCACGCGGATCTCCGAGTGCAACGACCGCCAGATCGTGAAGGTGACTGGTACCTTGCGGACCGTCACCCTGCGGCCGCGCGCCGGAGTGCCCGCCCTGGAGGCGGAGCTCTTCGACGGCACCGCCCCGTTGGACGTGGTCTGGCTGGGCCGGCGTTCCATCGTGGGCATAGAGCCGGGCCGTAAGCTCATCGCCTCGGGCCGGATCGCCATGAGTCACGGACGCCGAGTGCTGTTCAACCCCAAATACGAACTCCGACCGCTCGGCAAGGAGTAGCCGGTGACGTCTCTCGACAAGCCGACGTCCGACACGGACCGCACCGACCAGCAGGAGGCCGACGCGAAAGCGGTCACCGAAGCCGCCCTCTTCGAGGCGTTCGGCGGCGTCCGCGGGATGGTGGAGACAGTCCTGCCCGGGCTGCTCTTCGTCACGATCTTCACCATCAACAAGGACCTGCACACCTCGGCCATCGCGGCCCTGGCCGTGTCCCTGGTCCTCGTCGCGGTACGGCTGATCCGCAAGGACACCGTCAAGCACGCCTTCAGCGGGGTCTTCGGCGTCGCCTTCGGTGTGGTCTTCGCGATGATGACGGGCAACGCCAAGGACTTCTACCTGCCCGGCATGATCTACACGCTGGGCCTGGCCCTCGCCTACATCGTCACCACGATCGCCGGGGTGCCGCTGATAGGACTGATTCTCGGGCCGGTCTTCAAGGAGAACCTCTCCTGGCGCACCCGGAACCCCGGCCGCAAGAAGGCGTACGCCAAGGCCAGCTGGGCCTGGGGTCTGATACTGCTCGCCAAGTGCGCGATCCTCTTCCCGCTCTACTGGTGGGCCGACACCGCCCAGCTCGGCTGGGTCCTGGTCGCCCTGAAGATCCCGCCGTTCCTGCTCGCGGTCTACCTGACCTGGGTCTTCCTCGCCAAGGCGCCGCCGCCCATCGACGTCTTCGCCGAGATGGAAGCGGAGGAGCAGGCCGAGAAGGTCCGCAAGGAGGAAGCCGTCGCGGCCCGCAACACCGAGGCCTGACCGGCAGCTACAGCGAAGGGGCCGGGAACCGTGACATACACGGTTCCCGGCCCCTTCGTCGTACGAGGCGTCGTGGCGGCCGGCGACCGGAGGCGATGCCGGTCAGCCGGGCTCTCAGTCGTCGGCGACCTCGCGACGCACCGACAACAGATCCTCCAGCTGCTCCTCGCGCGCCTGGGCGGCCACGAACAGCAGCTCGTCACCGGCCTCCAGCGTCTCCTCCGAGCCCGGCGTCAGCACCCGCGTACCGCGGATGATGGTGACCAGTGAGGTGTCCTCGGGCCACGCCACATCGCCGACCTGGGTACCGGCCAGCGCCGACTCCGGGGGCAGCGTCAGCTCGACCAGGTTGGCGTCGCCGTGGCTGAAGCGCAGCAGCCGGACCAGATCGCCGACGCTCACCGCCTCCTCGACCAGCGCTGACATCAGACGCGGCGTGGAGACCGCGACATCGACGCCCCAGGACTCGTTGAACAGCCACTCGTTCTTCGGGTTGTTGACCCGGGCGACGACCCGCGGCACGCCGTACTCGGTCTTGGCGAGCAGCGAGACGACCAGGTTCACCTTGTCGTCGCCGGTCGCGGCGATCACGACGTTGCAGCGCTGGAGCGCCGCCTCGTCCAGCGAGGTGATCTCGCAGGCATCCGCGAGCAGCCACTCGGCCATGGGCACCCGCTCCACCGAAATGGCGGTCGGCGCCTTGTCCACGAGGAGCACCTCGTGGCCGTTCTCCAGCAGCTCGCCCGCGATGGAGCGGCCCACCGCGCCGGCCCCGGCAATCGCGACACGCATCAGTGACCGCCCTCCTCAGGACCCTCGGCGAAGGCCGCCTCTACCTTCGCGATCTCGTCCGTACGCATCATCACGTGGACGAGATCGCCCTCCTGCAGCACCGTCTGCGACGACGGCAGGATGGCTTCACCCAATCGGGTGAGGAACGCCACGCGGACGCCCGTCTCCTCCTGCAGCGTGCTGATCTTGTGCCCGATCCAGGACGGGGTGGTGTGCACCTCGGCGAGCTGCACACCGCCGCTCGGGTCCCGCCACAGCGGCTCGGCGCCCGACGGCAGCAGCCGCCGCAGCATCTGGTCCGCCGTCCAGCGGACGGTGGCGACCGTGGGGATGCCGAGGCGCTGGTAGACCTCGGCGCGCCGCGGGTCGTAGATCCGCGCCGCGACGTTCTCGATGCCGAACATCTCGCGGGCCACCCGGGCGGCGATGATGTTCGAGTTGTCGCCGCTGCTCACCGCGGCGAACGCGCCGGCCTCCTCGATACCCGCCTCACGGAGGGTGTCCTGGTCGAAACCGACGCCGGTGACGCGTCGGCCACCGAACCCCGACCCGAGACGGCGGAACGCCGTGGGGTCCTGGTCGATCACGGCGACCGTGTGCCCCTGCTGCTCCAGGGTCTGCGCGAGAGCGGCTCCTACTCGCCCGCAGCCCATGATGACGATGTGCACCTTGCGCTTACCTCGCAGTCCTGGTCGTCCAGCTGACCTGCGAAAACACCCTGCTCACACTCTTTCCTCGGCTTGCCGGGCAAACAACGGGGCAACGTTTTTCGGCGTTGCCCGGGATGAGCTTATGCGGCCACCGATGCGTTGCCTCATTCGAGTGTGCTTTCGCCACGGCCGTAGCTGCAAAGGCGCGGGGAAAAGGGAACGGGCGCCGCCGGAACGCCGGAGAGGGGAGATCCGCTGGAACGCCACCGTCCGCTACGCCCGTCGCGGCGGCCAACGGGAACGGAACGGTTACAGCGCACTGTTCCCATAAGGGGGGAGTGCAAGGATTCCGTTAAGGATTCCGCGCCGATTTCGGCTGAGCGCAGGAGATTGCAGGACCACGGGGGTGGTGCGTGGGCGGCCTCCATACGGAACGCTTACGATCCTCTCCGTGTCCAAACTGACCGACGTGCCCAAACGGATCCTGATCGGCCGGGCGTTGCGCAGCGACAAGCTGGGAGAAACGCTCCTCCCTAAGCGCATCGCCCTCCCTGTCTTCGCATCCGACCCGCTGTCCTCGGTGGCCTACGCACCAGGAGAAGTCCTCCTCGTGCTGTCCATCGCGGGTGTGTCGGCGTACCACTTCAGCCCGTGGATCGCGGCCGCTGTCGTGGTCCTGATGTTCACGGTCGTCGCCTCGTACCGGCAGAACGTGCATGCCTACCCGAGCGGCGGCGGCGACTACGAGGTCGCCACCACCAACCTCGGACCCAAGGCCGGTCTGACGGTCGCCAGCGCCCTGCTGGTCGACTACGTCCTGACCGTCGCGGTGTCGATCGCCTCCGGCGTGGAGAACCTCGGCTCCGCGGTTCCGTTCGTCGTCGAGCACAAGACGCTCTGCGCGATCGGCGCCATCGTGCTGCTGACCTTGATGAACCTGCGGGGCGTCAAGGAGTCCGGCAAGCTCTTCGCCATCCCCACCTATCTCTTCGTGGCCGGCGTCTTCATCATGATCGCCTGGGGTGCGTTCCGCGGGCTGGTCCTCGGTGACACCATGCACGCCCCGACCTCGGACTACGAGATCAGGCCCGAGCACCAGGGCCTGGCCGGCTTCGCCCTCGTCTTCCTGCTGCTGCGGGCCTTCTCCTCCGGCTGTGCGGCGCTGACCGGCGTCGAGGCGATCAGCAACGGTGTGCCCGCCTTCCGCAAGCCGAAGAGCAAGAACGCCGCGACCACCCTCGCGATGATGGGCCTGCTGGCCGTCACCATGTTCTGCGGCATCATCGGCCTGGCCATGGTCACCGATGTGAAGATGGCCGAGAACCCGGCCCGGGACCTGATCCACAACGGCGCCGCCGTCGGATCGAGCTTCGTCCAGGACCCAGTGATCTCCCAGGTCGCGGCCGCCGTCTTCGGCGACGGCTCGTTCCTCTTCATCGTCCTCGCCGCGGCCACCGCCCTCGTCCTCTTCCTGGCCGCCAACACCGCGTACAACGGCTTCCCGCTGCTCGGCTCGATCCTCGCCCAGGACCGGTACCTGCCGCGCCAGCTGCATACCCGCGGCGACCGGCTTGCCTTCTCCAACGGCATCGTGCTGCTGGCCGGCGCCGCCATCCTGCTCACCTGGATCTACGGCGCCGACTCGACCCGGCTGATCCAGCTGTACATCGTCGGTGTGTTCGTCTCCTTCACCCTCAGTCAGACCGGCATGGTCCGGCACTGGAACCGCCATCTCAGGACCGAGAAGGACCCGGCCAAGCGCCGCCACATGAACCGCTCCCGCGCGATCAACACCTTCGGCGCGTTCTTCACCGGCCTGGTGCTCGTCGTCGTACTCGCCACCAAGTTCACCCACGGCGCCTGGGTGGCGCTGCTCGGCATGGTGATCTTCTACGGGACGATGACCGCGATCCGCAGGCACTACGACCGGGTCGCCGAGGAGATCTCCGCCGACGAGGCCCCGTCCGAGGACAGCGTGAAGCCCTCCCGGGTCCACTCCATCGTCCTGGTCTCCAAACTGCACCGGCCCACGCTGCGCGCGCTCGCGTACGCCAAGCTGATCCGCTCCGACCATCTGGAGGCGCTCTCCATCAGCGTCGACCCGGCCGAGACCAAGGTACTCAAGGAGGAGTGGGAGCGGCGCGGCATCAACATCCCGCTGAAGATCCTCGACTCCCCTTACCGCGAAGTGACCCGGCCGGTCATCGACTACGTGAAGGGCCTGCGCCGGGAGAGCCCGCGCGACGTGGTCAGTGTCTACATCCCGGAGTACGTGGTCGGGCACTGGTACGAGCACCTGCTGCACAACCAGAGCGCCCTGCGCCTCAAGGGGCGGCTGCTGTTCACCCCGGGCGTGATGGTGACGTCCGTCCCGTACCAGCTGGAATCCTCCGAGGCCGCGAAGAAGCGCGCCAGGAAGCGCGCCGAATGGAACGCTCCTGGATCGGTGCGCCGGGGGCCCGTGGAGAGCAGGCCCAAGGTGCCTAGTAGCAAGAGCTGACTCTCCGTGCCCGCATGTGGTAAGCGGCCGGACACCACCCACGTAGACTTGTGGGTTGTTGTCCGGCCGTTTTTCCTTTGATCTCTGGAGCCACCCCCTCATGCAGAACGAATCCACCTCGTCGCCGGCCGACGACTCGCAGACCGGGGACTCACTGATCGGTGAGGAGTACGAGGTCGAGGTGGGCCCCGTCGCACACGGCGGCCACTGCATCGCCCGTACCGCGGAGGGCCAGGTCCTCTTCGTACGGCACACGCTCCCCGGCGAGAAGGTCATCGCCCGGATCACCGACGGGGAGAAGGACTCCCGCTTCCTGCGCGCCGACGCCGTCACGATCATCGAACCGTCCAAGGACCGCGTCGAGGCGCCCTGCCCGTACGCCGGCCCCGGCAAGTGCGGCGGCTGCGACTGGCAGCACGCCAAGCCCGGCGCCCAGCGTCGGCTCAAGGGCGAAGTCATCGCCGAACAGCTCCAGCGCCTCGCCGGCCTCACCCCCGAAGAGGCGGGCTGGGACGGCACGGTCATGCCGGCCGAGGGCGACAAGCTTCCGAAGGGCGAGGTGCCCGCCTGGCGCACCCGCGTCCAGTACGCCATCGACGAGAACGGCCGGGCCGGCCTGCGCAAGCACCGCTCGCACGACGTCGAACCGATCGAGCACTGCATGATCGCGGCGCCCGGCGTCTCGGAACTCGGCATCGAGAAGCGCGACTGGACCGGCATGGCGTCCGTGGAGGCCATCACGGCCACCGGCTCCAACGACCGCCAGGTCATCCTCACCCCGAAGCCCGGCGCCCGGCTGCCGCTCGTCGAGCTCGACAAGCCGGTCTCCGTCCTGCGCGTCGACGAACGCGACGGCGGCATCCACCGGGTCCACGGCCGCGGCTTCGTCCGCGAACGCGCCGACGACCGCACGTACCGTGTCGGCTCGGGCGGCTTCTGGCAGGTCCACCCGCAGGCTGCAAACACTCTCGTCCGCGCGGTCATGCAGGGCCTCCTGCCCCGCAAGAACGACATGGCCCTCGACCTCTACTGCGGCGTCGGCCTGTTCGCCGGCGCCATCGGCCAGCGCATCGGCGAGAAGGGCGCGGTCCTCGGCATCGAGTCCGGCAAGCGCGCCGTCGAGGACGCCCGCCACAACCTCCAGGACCTCGACCGGGTCCGCATCGAGCACGGCAAGGTCGACCAGATCCTGCCCCGCACCGGCATCACCGAGTGCGACCTGATCGTCCTCGACCCGCCGCGCGCGGGCGCGGGCAAGCAGACCGTGAAGCACCTCGCCGGCCTCGGCGCCCGCCGCATCGCCTACGTCGCCTGCGACCCGGCGGCTCTCGCGCGCGACCTGGCGTACTTCCGGGAGGGCGGCTACAAGGTGCGGACGCTGCGGGCGTTCGACCTGTTCCCGATGACCCATCATGTCGAGTGCGTCGCGATCCTTGAACCGGTCGCAAAGGGCCTCTGACCTGCAGGTTAGGGCAGTGTGTGTGATGTGCGCTGTGGGCGTTACGGGCGATATCTTGACGCTGGTCTGACGCTGGTCTGACGCGCGTGACGCACGTTTGACGCACGCCGGCAGCAATGCCTGACGAATCGTCAGCAGTGGAAAGTCGCCTCCCGCACCAGGTTGTGACCCTGGTGCGGGAGGCGACTTTTTTGGCTATGGGCAACCGAGATGGCCTGTAATGGTGAAGTGGGGAGGGCCGTTTCGCCGACGATGTGGTGCCGGTGCACCATCGGCCGTACCGAGGGCGCCGGCATACCCCAACCTCTGCGTTGCGGTAAGCAACACGTGAAGGAGGCGGAAGGCTCGACCCTGCACCACGGCACCGGCAACCTGGAGCTGACGCTGCATCCGAGCGGGACCTGGAGCGCGCGGCCGAGTACTTCCGGCGCAGCTACGCGGCGGCGTAGCCGAGCTTTGCCGGGCCGGCGGTGCCCCCGCGGGTCAGGGAGTGACGTCGTGGGGTGTGGCGCGGCGGTGCCTTCCGACGGTTCGGGCAGGGGTGGCGGTGGATCTCCAATGATCCGGCGGATCCCCGGTTTGGCTCACCGGGGATCGCCTGCTGATTTGCGCGCCTTAGCGCGGACCCGGGCTGACCATGTGCAAGGTCGTTAGGCGGAAGCGGAGGTCGACGCCCGGTCCGGGGTGCGGAGGGCGAGGGCCGCCGCGTAACCGGGCGGGGCCGGCAGGTCGGTCAGGGTCCAGCCGGGGACCACGGCCGGGGTGTGCGCGGAGCCGACGTACGGCTCCGCCAGGCCGAGCGCCAGGCCCGTACCGGTGGCCTTGAGGTAGGCCTCCTTGCGGGACCACACCCGGCCCATCGCCGCCCGCCGGTCCGGCTCCGGGAGAGCGGTCAGCTCCGCGGTCTCCGCCGGGTGCAGAGTGGTCAGTACGTCGGCCACTGCGGCTGCGCCCGGAATCCCCTCCACGTCGACCCCGACCGGCACCTGGGCGAAGGCGAGGTAGGCCACGTCGTCGCTGTGCGAGAGGGAGAAGTGCAGTGCCCCTCCGTCCACGGCGGGGCGGCCGTGCGGGCCGCCACAGCACGGGCACTTCTCGCGGACCATCGAAACCTCCGCCGGGGTCAGCCCGAGGTAGCCGCCGAGCAGCACCCGAAGCCCCACGTGCGAGGCCAGGTAGCGGTGCCGGTCGCCCTCCCGGAGCAGCCGCTCGGCCCGGTCCCGCTCGACGGCGTCCAGCATCGGCAGAGCCTCGGCGACCGTATGCCCGCCCACCACGCCCGAGGTCGTGTCCAGAGCCCATACCGCCACGCTCGCGCCCGCCGACAGCGAGCCGGTCTGCGGTGCGTTGCTGCCGAGGCGGTTCACGTACGTATTCACCCAATGAGGGTAGACGAGGAGGTCAGCGACCCGTCGGGGCATTGCCCGCCCCGGTCCCGCACCGATCGTCGGGCAGCTCCTGAGCTTCCTCCTCGACATCGGCTCGGGGGAGTTCGGGATGCAAAGCGCCGTCGTCACGCCCGAAGGCGTCGGGATCCGGTGGGTTCACGACGAGGACTTCCCGATCGTCGCGAAGTACCAGGCCGAGTACTGGGGGCTCGTGGGAGCGCCGGCGAGGTGTCACTTCAGTCGAGGTCGTCTCCAGTGACAAGGAACAGAAGGGCTTCGTGGTGCAGAAAGTGCGTTGGTGTGTGGAGCAGACCTTCGGTATGATCATCCGCTAGCGGCGTATGCACCGCGACTGCGAAGCGTTGCCGGAATCGGGTCCCAGGCCATGACCAACTCGATGAGCAACCAGCTGACCGCCGACCCGAACCACATCGGGCAATCCCTCCGCCTGTAACCGTCGGCAGAAGCCCAAACCCCTACCGAACGCCCTCTGAGACACGGTGATTTCTCATGTCCGAGCAGCGCACGAGCCTTCTCGCCCGTTTGGAGGCCGGCCCCGTCCCCGACGCCGAGTCCTGGATCAGTGAACACAGCACACAGATCCGGAACTCGGTGACCACATACGGGGCCGTCCTCGTGCGCGGCCTGCCGATCAGCGATCGGGCCGCAGCCGTCGCCGCAGTGCGCGCGGTCATTGGAGACGGCATGGCTGAGCGGGAGGGATTCGCCCCGCGCGACGCTTACGGCGACGGTGTGTACTCCTCGTCGCACTGGTCCGCCGACCAGCCCATGTGTATGCACCACGAGCTGAGTTACGTGGCCACCCCGCCCAGGCTCCTGGCGTTCGCCTGCGTCACACCGCCCGCGACCGGAGGCATCACTGCCCTGGCCGATGCGCGCGCGGTCCTGAGCGATCTGCCGGCAGACCTCGTCGAGCGCTTCGAACGGCACGGCTGGCGTCTGACGCGCAGCTACAACCCTCTCGTCGGCACCCCGTGGCAGGATGCCTTCGGCACCAAGGACCGTTCGGAGGTGGAGCGATACTGCGAGGAGAACGGCCTGGAGGCGGTCTGGCAGGGTGACGATGCCCTGAGCACCGTCCAGACCCGTCCCGCCGTCGTGGCGCATCCGGACTCGGGCGAGCGCTGCTGGTTCAACCAGATCGCGTTCCTCAACGAATGGACGATGGAGCCCGAGGTACGGGAGTTCCTCATTGAGGAGTTCGGCCCCGAGGGCCTGCCGTTCAACACCTTCTGCGGTGACGGCTCGCCCCTCGACCGGGCCACCATCGACCACATCAACGAGGTGTACGAGAAGCACACGGTGCGTGAGCCGTGGCAGCGCGGTGACCTCCTGGTCGTCGACAACATCCGTACGGCGCACAGTCGCGAGCCCTTCAAGGGCGAGCGGGAGATCATCGTGGGCCTGGGCGAGCCGTTCCGCCCCTGAGACTCCGAGCAGTGGCATGAGAGAGGTGGCGCACCCGAGGCGCACCCCGGTTGATGCGCGTTCGGCGAGCATCTTGGCGACGTGCGGGTTTGACTGGGCGAAGAAGGTGC
>NZ_JBEXID010000118.1:0-15105 GCF_040608395.1 Streptomyces sp. NPDC005181 | reverse complement strand
TTCGGCGAGGCCCGGCAGCCCGGCCAGGGCCAGGACGTCGGCCTCGGTGTGGACCCGGACATGCACCGGCGCGGCCGTGTCGGCGGCCGGTTCGGCCGGCTGGACGTGCTGGTCAACAATGCAGGCGGCTCCCCCGACGCCCTTGCGGCGACCGTGTCGCCGCGGTTCGTCGAGAAGATCGTCGCGCTCAATCTGCTGGCCCCGTTCTACGTGGCGCAGGCGGCGAACCGGATCATGCAGGGCCAGCAGAACGGCGGCTCGGTCATCAACATCGGCAGCGTCTCCGCCCACACCCCGCAGCCGGGCACCGCCGCCTACGCGGCGGCGAAGGCCGGGCTGCTGGCGCTGACCCGGGCGCTGGCCATGGAGTGGGCACCCAAGGTGCGCGTCAACCACATCACGACCGGGCTGATCCGCACCGAGAGCGCGGTGTCGGTGTACGGCGAGGACGGCGGCGCGGCGGTGGCGGGCGTCATTCCGATGCGGCGGATGGCCGTACCGGACGATGTCGCGCGCGCCTGTCTCTATCTGGCCGGCAGCCTCGCTCCGTACATCAACGGCGCCGATCTGGCGGTGCACGGAGGTGGTGAGCTGCCGGCCAGGTTCCTTGCCGCGAAGGGTGGTCGACGTCGAGACTCGCGCCCTGAACCATTCTCGTCCTCTTGAGGATATTGACCCGCCCCCCTTATCGTCTCAATGACGAAAATTGAGGGCGGTCCACAGCCCGAACTGTCCACTCGCGCACAGATCCATGCACACAACGGCCACCAGGAGGTGGTCGGTTTCCCTTCCCGGTCCGGGCGCCGGGGATTGTGCCACCTGCCCGCCCCGTCCCGGGCCCGTGTTCAGTGCAGGTCGGCCCGCGCGGGGCTGTCGTCGAGGAAGCCGCCCGACTGGTGCTTCCACAGCTTCGCGTAGGCGCCGTCCGTCGCGAGCAGCTCCTGGTGCGTGCCCTGCTCGACGATCCGTCCGCGGTCGAGGACGACGAGCTGGTCCATGGTCGCGACCGTGCTCAGCCGGTGCGCCACCACGAGCGCTGTCCGCCCCTCCATGAGCCGCCACAGTGCCTCCTGAACGAGGATCTCGCTCTCGGAGTCCAGGGCGCTGGTCGCCTCGTCGAGCAGCAGGATCGGCGCGTCGCGCAGGATCGCCCTCGCGAGAGCGACCCGCTGGCGCTGTCCGCCGGACAGCTTGACACCGCGCTCGCCCACCATGGTGTCGAAGCCGTCCGGCAGCGCGTCGGCGAACTCCGTGACGTGCGCCGCCTCGGCCGCGCGGCGGATCTCGGCGTCGGTGGCGTCCGGCCGGGCGAACGCGATGTTGTCCCGCAGCGTGCGGTGGAACATCGCCGGGTCCTGCGGCACGCAGGCGATCAGGCTGCGCAGGTCGGCCTGGCACAGCCTGCTGATGTCCTGACCCCCGATCAGGATCCGGCCGGCGTCGATGTCCGTCATCCGCAGCAGCAGCCGGGTGAGCGTGGTCTTGCCCCCGCCGGACCGGCCGACGAGACCGATCTTCGCCCCGCTGTGCACAGCCAGGTCGAGGCCCTCGAACAGCGGCTCCGCTCCCGCGTGGGCGAAGGTCACCTGCTCGAAGCGGACGTCGGCGGCCCGGGACAGCAGCGGCTCCGGCGACGCCGGGTCGAGCACGGTCGGCGGCGTCAGCAGCAGTTCGGTGAACTGCGCGGCCTCCGTCATCGAGCTCTCCAGGCGGCGGTAGATCTGGTTGAACTCGAACATGATCCGCGTCGCGTTGGTGTAGTACGTGAAGGCGACCACGATCGCCTCCACGCCGTTCCCGCCCCCGCCGTGCGCAACGGCGACCGCGAGCAGCAGACCCAGCGCGTTGGTCAGCACAGACATCGGCGCGACCAGCGTGTCGATGCGCAGGTTGCCGTAGTCCCACGACCTCAGCGACAGCCGCCGCGACTCCGCGACGCGGGACCGATGCTCCGCGGCCTCACGCTCCTCGGCGGCGAACGCCCGGACCGTGTCCATGTTCATCAGGCTGTCGGCGACGTGGCCCGAGACCCGGGCAATTGCCTCCTCGCGCTGATCGACGAGCGCCTGGCGGCGACGGATGAGGGGCGTCACGCACAGCGCCGTCAGTGCGATCATCGCCAAGAGCCCGACAACGAGCAGCGGTTCGTAGCGCCACAGCACCACCGACCCGAACACCAGCGGTACGAAGCTGCCCACGACCGAGAACGTCAGCGTGTCGACGAACTCCTCGAAGCGGGAGGCGAAGCTCAGGACCCGCTTGGTCAACGACCCGGCGAAGTTGTCGTGGAAGAACGCCGCGTCCTTGGCGAACAGCTCATCCATGCCGATCACGTACAGGTGCTCGATGCCGAGGGCATCAAGGCGGTTCAGGCAGTGCAGGCCGATGCGCCACAGCGCCTCCGCGAGCAGCAGAATGCCGGCGAAGCCGAGAACATAGGGCAACGTCGAGCCGATGGTGATATCGGCGTCGTCGGCGATTCGGCCGACAAGCTTCGCGACGACCAGCGGCGCGATGTAGCCGATGCCGATGTTGCCCAGCGCCGGCAGCAGCATCGCGGGCACCGTCAGCCGCGGGATCCGGGCTAACTCCCGTCCGTAGTAACGAAGTGCGAGGAGCACCGGGCCCCTGCCCCGAGGAACCTCGGGCGATTCAGGCAATCCCATCCCAACCCCGTATTGTCGTGCGGCCGCCCGCCGTGCGCCTCTCCGGGGAATGCCGCTGCCTCCATGGACGTGCGGAGCTTCGGTTCGCGTGAGTGTCCGCGCTCGGGTCGTCCTCCGACAGGCGGGGCACGACGACGGAGCCCCCGCTCAGATCGCGGCGGCGCCACCGTGCGAGTACGGGCGGGCCAGCTATCCCAGTCTCCCGCGACGGCGGGCGCGGAGTCCAAGCGTTTTTGTCAACCTCCGGCACACCCCACACACGTGCGCCCCCGGCCGGACCCGTGCGGGTCTCCAAGAGTCGCGTGCGGCCTGTCAACAGCACGTCGGAGGATGGCAGCAACCGCGGGTCCGTGGATCAGAACCACTCGGGCCGACTGTCTGCCGCGGTGCGGTCCAGGCTGTCGAGCAGGTCGAACTGCGGTCCCGTCCGCGGGAGTTCCACGCGGAGGAAGTACCGGGCCGCCTGTCGCTTGCCCTCGTGGAAGTCGTCCGCGTTGTCCTTGAGCGCGAGGAACTGCTCCAACCAGATCCAGGCCAGCACCACGTGACCGACGGCTTCCAGGTAGACGGAGGCGTTGGCCAGGGCGGTCGCGGGGTCTCCGGTCGACCACAGCTCGGCGGTGGTGCGCTCGACGCGGGCCACAGCCTGCGCCAACCGGGCGGCCAGCTCGGCCGCCTCGCCGCCTTCCGCCGTGGCGCGGGCGACGGTTGCCGAGAGGGTTTCCAGCAGCAGCCTCAGCCCTGCGCCGCCGTTCATGACGACCTTGCGGCCGAGCAGGTCCAGTCCCTGGATGCCGTGGGTGCCCTCATGGATGGCGTTGAGGCGGTTGTCCCGGTAGAACTGCTCGACGTTGTACTCGCGGGTGTAGCCGTAGCCGCCGTGCACCTGGATGGCGAGGTCGTTGGCGGCCACGCACCACTGCGACGGCCAGCTCTTGGCGATGGGCGTCAGGACGTCCAGCAGCAGCCGGGTGCGGGCGCGCTCGGGCGCCTGCTCGGCGGTGCGCTCCTCGTCGAGCAGGCGGCTGCAGTAGAGGCTGAGCGCGAGGGCGCCCTCCACATAGCTCTTCTGTGCCAGCAGCATCCTGCGTACGTCGGCGTGCTCGATGATGGGGACCTGCGGGGCGTTCGCGTCCTTGCCCGTCAGCGGGCGGCCCTGCGGGCGGGTGCGGGCGTAGTCGAGGGCATGCAGATAGCCGGTGTAGCCGAGCGCCGTGGCTCCGAGTCCGACGCCGATGCGGGCCTCGTTCATCATGTGGAACATGTACGCCAGCCCGTGGTGGGCCTCGCCCACGAGGAAGCCCACCGCGCCCGGGGCGCCGGCCGGGGTGTACCGGCCCTCGCCGAAGTTGAGCAGGGTGTTGGTGGTACCGCGGTAGCCCATCTTGTGGTTGAGGCCGGCCGGCACCACGTCGTTGCGCTCGCCCAGGTCTCCGTCCGGCTCGACCAGGAACTTGGGCACGATGAACAGCGAGATGCCCTTCACGCCCGTCGGCCCACCGGGGATCCTGGCCAGCACCAGGTGGACGATGTTCTCGCTGAGCTCGTGGTCGCCACCGGAGATCCACATCTTGGTGCCGGTGATCCGGTACGTACCGTCGTCCTGCGGCACCGCCCGGGTGGTGATGTCGGCCAGCGAGGAGCCGGCCTGCGGCTCCGAGAGGCACATGGTGCCGAAGAAGCGGCCCTCGATCATGGGCCGCACGTAGGTGTCGACCTGCTCCTTGCTGCCGTGCGACAGGAGCAGGTTGGCATTGCCGATGGTGAGGAACGGATACGCGGCGGTGCCGACATTGGCGGCTTGGAACCAGGCCGTGCAGGCATTGGCGACCACGGTGGGCAGCTGCTGTCCGCCGACCTCGTAGTCCATGGCGGCGCCGGTCAGGCCTGCCTCGGCGAAGACCCGCAGCGCCTGCTTGACCTCCGGAATGATGTGCACCCGCTCGCCGTCGAAGCGGGGCTCCTCGGCGTCGTTCTTCTTGTTGTGCGTGGCGAAGTGCCGGGTCGCGATGGCCTCACCGAGGTCCAGCACCGCGTCGAAGGTGTCCCGGTCGTGGTCGGCTTAGCGGGGGCGCCGGGTCAGGGCCGTGACGTCCAGCCAGTCGTGGAGCAGGAAGTCCAGGTCGCGGCGGGAGAGCAGCAGGGAGTCCATGGGAAGGGGTCCGATCGGGGTGGGCGGCGGAAACGGGTACGGGCAGGCGTCCGAGCGGCGGTTCAGACGGTGGCGCTGATGCGGCCGGCGACGGGGATCAACGGATACTAAGCGGTCGCTTAGAACGCGTCAACCAATCCGCCGTCGGGCTCCGCTCCCCAGGCCGAGGCCCTCGATGGCAAGCAGGCTGTTCGGGGGAACGGCCGGTGTCGTGCAGCGAGGTGCCGGGACCGAGGCTCTTACGGTCGGCTGGTATGACGCACGTATCGAAGGACGCAGCCAACCCCAGTCGGCGGACCGCGCTCACCGGCCTCGCCAGTGGGGCAGGGGTTCTGCTGGCAGCGGGCTGTACGCCCATGGGCGGAACTTCCGCACAAGGGCCCACACCCAGTCGTGCGGGGCCGGACACCGGCTCCGCGGCCGGTGCCACGCCCGGGGTGATGACCCTCTTCAAGGATCCGGGGTTCAACTTCAACGGGCTCCTCGCGCTCGGCGCGGCGGGCCAGGGCTCCGGCGAAGTGGGCGAGGTGCTCACCGCCGTGAACGAGATCAACAAGGCCGGACTTTCCGCGCAGACGTATGTCGCGACCTTCAAGAACCTCGGTGATCAGCTGATGGGGGCGTCCGTCGGCAGCAAGGCCGGGACGGAGACGACGCGCCTTCGTGCGCTGCGGGCATCGCAGTACTACGGCCAGGCGCTGTTCTTCGTCCTCGGCTCCGACGACCCCGGCGGCGAGGAGCGGCTGTACACGTCCGGGCGCCGCGGCTGGGACACGTTCTGCAGGCTGTCCGACCCGCCCCCGGTGACGGCAGACGTTCCGTATGGGAGCACGCCGCTTCCTGTCTGGCTCTTCCGGCCGGACGACTCCGGCGAGCGACGCCCCACCGTGATCCTCACCAACGGCAGCGACGGACAGAACGTCGACATGTGGACCTATGGCGTCCAGGCGGCGCTGGAGCGTGGCTGGAACGCCCTCGTGTACGACGGACCGGGCCAGGGGCAGTTGCTCTTCGTGGATCGCGTGGTCTTCACGCCGCGCTGGGAAACGGTGGTCACTCCCCTCGTCGACTGGCTGGTCGCCCGCTCCGATGTGGACGCCGACAGGATCGCCCTGACCGGGCTGAGCATGGCGGGCGACCTGGCACCGCGGGCCGCTGCCTTCGAGGACAGGATCGCCGCCCTGGTGGCGATGCCCGGCGTGCTGGCTCCCTGGCTGGGTTTCCCTCCGGAGATCCGGAAGATCCTCACCCCGGACAAGGAGGAGACGAACAACATCTGGAACAAGCAGGTCGTCCCCCAGTTGACTCCGGCCGAGGCCGCGACACTGAAGAAGCGGTTCGAACCCTTCTCCGTGCCGGCGATGCTCGCTGCCCGCGACGGGAAGATGTTCACGGACTTCTACACCCCCGCCGAGCTGATCAAGTCGCTCGACATCACGAACGTCGTAGGGCGCATCAGGACGCCCACGCTGGTCCTGGACTACGACTACGAGCAGTTCTATCCGGGGCAGCCGCGCCAGATGTTCGACAAGCTGACGTCCCCCAAGGACTACGTGAAGCTCACCGTGGCGACCGGCGCGCAGCTGCACTGCTCCCCGATGGCCCCGCAGCAGCACTGCGAAGTCGTCTTCGACTGGCTGCAGGAGACGTTGCCCGGGCGCTGACCTCCGCCCGCGGCGGCCGGTGTTGCCGGCGATGAGCGCCTGACGTTGTTCGGCCGTGTGATCGAGGTCCATCGCGCGGGACCGGTCCCCAGCCGGTCCCCGAAAACGACCGAGGGGCCGTCTCAGATTCCTCTGAAACGGCTCCTCGACCAGCGACTTCGAAAAGTCGGGACGACAGGATTTGAACCTGCGACCCCTTGACCCCCAGTCAAGTGCGCTACCAAGCTGCGCCACGTCCCGCTGCGATTCCCCCCGGTGTTCCCGGGTGGCCGCGCAGGGCAAACATTACCTCACTCCAAGGATCGGATCGACGCCCGTGCCTGGTGGGCGCGGGTCGCGAGGGACTCGGCGCCGCACGCGGTGGCCAGTTTCTCCGCCCGGGCGAGCTCCCTCGGAGAGCGGATCGCGATGCCGTAGTCGAAGCGGGCCAGTGCGTGTTCGTACGCGGACGGGGAGGCCTCCAGGTGCCGGACCGCGTCGGCCAGCAGGTGCTGGGCGTCCTCGGGGCGGGCGAACAGGGAGACGCAGCGCAGCGCCTCACCGATCGCGGTCTCCGTGCCGAACCGCTCCGCGTGCACCCGGGCCGAGCTCGCGAGTTGGGCGGCGCGGGCCGGCTCGTCGTCGGCCAGGGCGCGGGCGAGATCGCCGGCCCAGGGGGCCCAGATGCCGTTGAACCTGCCGCGCGGTTCGAGCGCGTGGCCGGCGGCTTCGAGTTCGGTGACGGCCTCGTTCGTACGGCCTTCGGCGAGCAGGAGCCGGCCACGGACGCTCGGTGCGTCCGGCATGACCATCGCGCTGGGATAGGGCATCCCGAAGTTGTACCGGTCAGCTATCGTACGGGCCTCGGTGACCCGGCCCCGGGCCAGCAGCGTGTCGATGAGCAGGCAGACGGCGATCCAGTTGACGGGCAGGCCGCTGCCCACACGGTCGGCGAGCCGCAGTCCTTCGCGCAGGAAGCCCTCCGCCTCGGCGAGTCGGCCGCGACGGCGGTGGACCAGGCCGAGGAAGGTGTGCGCGAACGCGAGGTGGGCGCCGCTCCAGCCGGAGATCTCGAAGGCGCGCACCGCCTCGCTGAAGAGTTCCTCGGCCCGGTCGAGCTGGTCGGTGAAGGCATAGGTGATGCCAACCAGGTTGGGGAACTCGAAGCCCCATTCGGTGTCGGTCCAGCCGAGACCACGGGCGGGGCGGCCGTCGACCAGGGCGCGTTCGCAGAGGTCGACGACGAGCTGGGAATCCTCGCCCCGGAGCATGGCGTCGAAGGCGCGCAGCGTGAGCAGGGCGCGTTCGGCGTTGTCGCGGCCGGTGAGGTGGTCGGCGTTGCCGGCGAGCCTGCGGGAGCGGCCGGGGCCGTCGTCCTCGGCGGCCTGAATGCCCTCCCACAGGAAGTGCGCGGCCTGGAGCCGCATCCGGCCCGGTCCGGGGGCGGTGCGCCCGGTCTCGGCGGCGAGAGCCAGTGCCGCTTCCTTCAGCTGATTGTTGTGGGAGAGGGCCGCGGCCAGCCGGAAGGTGGCGTCGACCCGTACGTCGTCATCGAGTCCGGGCAGATCGAGGGCGGCGCGCAGATGCTGGACGGTGGTGGGCGGGGAGCTGAGCAGCGTGGCGCAGCCCAGTTCGTACAGGAGTGTGGCGCGCACCTGGCGGCGCGGCGGTTCCCGGAGGGCTCGCTCCAGGCAGCGGCGCGCGGCCTCGGGTGCGCCGACGGCGAGGTGCTGACCGGCTGCCTCACGGAGTTGCTCGACCAGTTCCTGGTCGTCGTCCGGGTGGACTTCGAGGAGGTGGCGGGAGGCGGCTGCGGCGCCGAGTCCGGCCCTCGTGATCGCCCAGGCGGCCCGGCCGTGCATGGCGGTGCGGGTGGCCGGCGGGATGGAACGGTAGACGGCGGTGGCAATCAGCGGGTGGACGAATTCGAGCGGGTCGAAGCCGCTGACGATACGGGCGTCGCGCAGCCGTGCGGTGCAGTCGGCGGCCTCGGCGGGGCTCATCCCGGCGAGGGTGGCGCCGAGGTCCTGGGAGATATCGGTGCCGAGGACGGCGGCGGCCCAGGCGAACCGGTTGGCGTTGGTGCCGAGTCGTTCGAGCCGGGCGACGAGTCCGCTGCCGCGCGCGGAGGCGCCGAGCTCGCGCAGGAGTCCGGCCGACTCCTCCAGGGGCGGCAGTTCGCGGTCCTGCACCTTGGCGACGAGTTCGACCGCTTCGTACGGGTTGCCGCCGGTGACGGCCCACACCTCGCGGCAGAACGGATCGTCGGAGTGGTCACCGAGCCCCGCCCTGACCAGTTCGGCAGTGGCGTCGGGGGTGAGCGCGCGCAGCGCGACCCGGACCTGCGCCGGGTGTCCACCGCCGTTGCCGAGCTCCGTCTTCCGCGCCGCCAGCTCGTCCGGGCGGTGCGCCTGGACGACCAGGACGGGCAGTTCGCCGAGGCGCGTGGTGAACGAGGCCAGCCAGGCGAGGGATTCGCCGTCCGCCCAGTGCGCGTCGTCGATGATCAGCAGCAGCGGACGGTGGCTCAGCCGTGAGGCGAGCCGCGAGACGACCCAGTCGATCCCGTCCCGCACACCCTGCGGATCGGGCTGCGGGCCGGTGGGCTCGGCGAGCCCGAGGGCGGGCGCGGCGATCTCGTACCAGGCCCCGAACAGACTTCTCACCTCGTCGGCCGGGAGCTGATCGAGGGCGGGCTGCAGCAGCTGGCGTACGACGTGGAACGGTACGGACGTGACTGTCTCGCCGCCGCGCGCGGACCAGACGGTGCAGCGGTCCGCCGCCACGGTCTCGATCTCGGCGAGCAGCGCGGTCTTGCCGATGCCTGCCTCGCCACTGAAGATCAACAGCCCGCCGGCGGCCTGGGCGCCGCACAGGGCATCCACGGCTTGCGCGGCGGCAGTGAGTTCCGGTTCGCGCTCGTACAGCGGCCGGGACGGCTTCATGCCTACCCTCCCCAAAGTGGTACGGATGACTGCCGAGACTAGTCGTGCGCGGGGGCCCACCGACAGTGGTTCGGACAGTTCGTCGCAGGTGCGGGGCACAATCGAGGGGTGGACGAGACTCGCAGGGACCGCGACGCCGAGGGCCGGGCGCGCAACGCGCGCCCGCGGGACGGGCTGGGTCGCCCGCTGCCGTACGGGGCGCCGGGGGTTGAGCGGCAGCCCGAGGGGGTGATCCGCTCCCCCGACGAGACGCTGCGGGAAGCGCAGCGGCTACTGGACGCGGGGATGCCGTTCCATGCGCACGAGGTGTTCGAGGATGCGTGGAAGTCGGGCCCGGAGGAGGAACGGGAGTTGTGGCGCGGGCTGGCACAGCTTGCGGTGGGGCTGACGCACGCGGCGCGCGGCAATACGACGGGCGGGGCGCGGCTGTTGCGACGGGGCGCGGCGGCGCTCGCGGAGTGCGCGCGGTCCGGCGGGTTCGCGGAGCCCGGGGAGTTCGGGGACGCGGTGCCGTACGGGCTCGGGGTCCGCGGACTGATCAACTGGGCGCAGGAGCTGGCCGGGCGGGTGGAGGCGGCTGACGGGCAGGCGGTGGATGCGGCCGAGGAGGCGCCGTGTCTGCGGCCGGAGCGCCGGTAGACCGGTGAGCCGGTCGGCTGCGATCGTTTTCGGCTCCCCTCGCCCGGACGGGCGAACACGGCGCCGCGAAGCTATTACCATCCCGCGTCATGAGCACTTCTGACCAGGACCAGTCCGTGGACACCCCGATACCCGCCCCCGACGGCGGTACGGCGGCCGACGACGAGGTAGAGGTTGAGGCCGGGGACCGCAGACTGACGCCACGTCAGGCGAGACGGCTGCGGATCGCCCTCTCCTCCGTCGGCATGGTGGCCATGGCGGTCGTGCTCGGGCTGCGGATCGCGAGCCGGTCGTCCGTTCTGGTGGTCGGGGTGTACGGGCTTGCGCTGATCCTGTGCGGGGTCGTGATCGAGCTCAGCCGCAACGGCCGGACCCGACTGGGCAGTTGGCTGCTGGCCATCGGTCTGGTGGCGGCGATCGGTTCGGACTGGCTGCTGATCCCCTGACGCCCGTCGGGGATCAGAGCGCCGTGATCCGCACGGTTCCGCCGTGCGGGTCCACCCGCCCGAGCCAGTCGGCCCGCAGCCGGAAGGGCCGGTTCGGTACGGCGGGCAGCAGCAGTCGCTCCCGGTGGAGTACGTGTCCGTCCTGGCCGACGACGAGGAGCGGGCGCGACAGCCGCCGGGCGGTGCGCAGGGTGAAGCGGTCGTGGAGCGGGCGGCTGCCGTCCAGGGCGACCAGGTTCGGCGCGATCCACTCCAGCGGGGCTTCGACGACGAGCGCCGGACGGCCGGTCGGCCAGGGCTCCGCTGCCAGGTGTCGCAGTACGGGAGCCGCCACGGCCCGGCCCTCGGCCGCGGCGGTCCCCGCGCTCTCCACGGCGTGCAGCAGATTGCCGACGGCGAAGACACCGGTCGCCCGGGTGCGGTACGAGGCGTCGTACGCGGGACCACGGGTGCCGGGGTCCAGGCTCGCCCCGCCGCGCCGGGCCAGCTCGTGGTCGGGGATCCAGTCGCCGGTGAAGACGACGGTGTCGCAGGGCAGGGTCGTGGTCCGGCCGTCGCGGTGGCGCAGTGAGACTCCGGTGAGCCGTTCCCGGCCGGTGAGGCCGGTGAGGCCGGTGAGGCCGGTGAGGCCGGTGACGGTGGCGTGGGTGAGGAGCGGTGTGCGGTGCCGTACGCGCACCGGGGCAACGGGGACCAGGGACGGCGGCTGGTCGGTGACCAGGGCGACCACGTCGAGGCCGGCCACCCTCAGCGTGTCGGCCGCGGCGTGGCTGACGGGTTCGTTGCCGATGACGACTGCTCGCGTACCGATCCGCTGCCGGAAGAGGTGGACGGCCTGCTGCAGTTCTCCGGTGGTGTAGACGCCGGGCGGGCGGGTGCCCGGGACGAGCCGGGCGCTGCGCGGGCGTTCGCGCGCGCCGGTGGCGAGGACGACGGCGCGCGCGGTGATGCGTTCGAGTCCAGTGGGTCCGGTGGTGTCGAGGGTGCGGGGTCCGTCCTGCCGGTGACGGTGACGGAGGTACGGAGGATGGCTCCGGCCCGGACGGCCGCGGCCACGCACTGCCGCGCGTACACGGGCCCGATGGCCCCTCCCCCGACGCGGCCGGCACCGAATCCGCCGTGGAAGCAGTGGCGCGGGATGCCGCCCGCGGCCTGTTCGCGTTCCAGGATCTCGACGTGGCCCGCGCCGGATGCGGAGAGTTCGGCCCCGGCGCCGAGGCCGGCCGGTCCCGCCCCGACGACCAGGACGTCGACGGTCCGCTCGCGCCGGGTCATGGCCGGGCCTCCTCGATCAGGGCACGGACCGCGGCCCCGCAGTAAAACCCCTGGCAGCGTCCGCCGCCGGCCCGGGTCCGGCGCCGCAGCCCGTCCTTCGACCGCGCCGGGATCGTACTGGTCAGCGCGTCCCGGATCTCGCCCGCGGAGACCCGTTCGCAGTGGCAGACGAGGGTGCCGTAGGCCGGATCGGCGGCGATCAGCTCCGCCCGCCGGTACGGGCGGGGGAAGGCCTCACCGAGCTGGGGCATGGTCAGCGGCGGCAGGTCGGTCGGCGCACCCAGGTCGAGGCCGGTGCCGGCGAGCAGTTCGGTGACGTACGCGGCGATGGCCATGGAGGCGGTGAGGCCGGTGGAGCGGATACCGCCGACGGCGACGTACCGCTGGTCGGGGTAGGCCCGGATGCGGTAGTCCTCGTGGCCGGTGGCGGCGCGCAGTCCGGCGTACACGGCCGTGACCTCCTCGTCGAGCAGCCCGGGCAGGATCCGGCGGCCCTTCTCGCGCAGGAGTGCCAGGCCGTCGGCGCTGGATCCGGTGGCGGTCTTGTCGTCGAGCTCTTCGGCGGTCGGGCCGAGCAGGACGTTGCCGAAGACGGTCGGTGCCACCAGGACACCCTTGCCGGCCTCGGTGGGTACCGGGAGCAGGATGTGGTCGGCGAGGTCGCGGGCGAGCTTGTCGAAGACGATGAGCTGGCCGCGGCGCGGAGTCACGGTGAAGGCGTCGTGGCCGAGTTGGCGGTCGAGTTCATCGGCGTACAGACCGGCGGCGTTGATCAGGTGGCGGGTGCGCAGCGGGCCGCGTGTGGTGGTGAGGGTGTGGACGTCCTGACCGCTGTCGATCTGCTGGACCCGGCAGTTGAGGTGGCGATGGACTCCGGCGCGCACGGCCTGGGTGGCGTACGCGAGGGGTGTCGTCCAGGGGCAGATGATGCTCTCGTCGGGGATCTCCGGCGCGCCGAGCGCGCCCGGGCCCAGATGGGGTTCACGGGCGCGCAGTTCGTCGGCGTCGATGATGCGCGCCGCGCGGTAGTCGTTGCGTTCCGCCTTCGCCGACAGCGCGGGAAGTGCGGCGAGCTGTTCCTCGTCCCAGGCGACGAGGAGGACGCCGACGCGCTCGACCGGGATGCCGGTCGCGGCCGCGTACGCGGCGAGTCTGCGTCGGCCGTCGCGCACGAGGCGGGCTTGCAGCGAGCCCGGCACGGCGTCGAAACCGGTGTGCAGGATCGCGGTGTTGGCCTTCGACGTGCCGTTGCCGATGTCGTCGGATCCGTCGACGAGGGCGGTACGGAGCCGGTAGCGGGCCAGTTCGCGGGCGATGGCGGTGCCGACGACTCCTGCGCCGATGACGGTGACGTCGTACGTCGTCGCATCCCCTCCGCCGTTACGCAGGCTGTGGGCCAGGGCCCCGGCCCCGTGCGGGAGGGCCTTGCCGTGCCGCCGGGTGCGGTCAGCCCACGAGCAGCTGGAGGCCGCCGAGCACGGTCGCGCCGATCACCAGTCGTTCGAAGAGCTTCTGGTTGATCCGGTCCACGCACTTGCGACCGATATAGGCGCCGGGAATGACGAACAGCAACATCGCGGCGTCCAGCAGCAGCGACTGGGCATCGATGAGGCCGAGGCCCACGCTGAACGGCACCTTGGAGGTGTTGACGATCAGGAAGAACCACGCCGACGTACCAAGGAAGCCGAGCTTCCTGAAACCGGCGGAGAGCAGATAGAGCGACATCACGGGGCCGCCCGCGTTGGCGACCATGGTGGTGAAGCCGCCGAGCACTCCGTACGAACGGGCCTTGAGCCGGCCCGTCCGGGACGGGCGGCCGGACTCCTCCGGAGGTTCCTTGCCCTCCGCGCCGGAACGGCGCCGCCAGACGGTGACGCCTGCCATGAAGAGCAGAATCGCGCCGATCGATGTCCTTACCGCATCGTCGTCGGCCCACATCATGAAGAGCGTGCCGGCCACCACGCCCACGGCAACGGCGGGGAACAGCCGCAGCAGCGTCGGCCAGTGCGCGTGTCTGCGGTAGGTGAGGACGGCGAGCACATCGCCCGCGATGAGGATCGGGAGCAGTACCCCGGTGGACTCGCGGGCCGGGAGTACGGCCGCGAAGACCGCGAGACTGATCGTATTGGCACCGCTGACGGCCGTCTTGGAGAAGCCTACGAGTGCGGATGCCGCGGCCAGCGCCGCCAGTTGCCAGAGTGTGAGGGTGTCCATGCCAGGAACAGATGGTAGTCGCATCCATTTTCGGGCCGCGACCCGAACCTCGCACTCAACGCCCAGCTTTGCACCGATCGATCCGATGTGTTTCACACGCCCCCCTCCCCCGCCGGCGTAACTGTCCATAGATCCCCGGCAGCTGTTCCTCGGAGCGCGATCTCGGCGAGCGCCTGAACGCGGGCAAGGCCAAGGGCATCAGGATCATGCCGCACATGACCGACGATCCGCAGTAGCACAACGAGGTGCCAGGAGTGCAGACGCTCAACTCGAACGCGTACTCCGCGTACAAGGGCGAGAAGGTCGACCTGACAACGCGCGAGGGGTTGTGAGCTGGTGTCGCTTTGCTGAGCTGAAGTGAGTGGTGGTGAGCGGGAGTGAGTCCTGTCGGTGGGTTTGTGGGGGTGGGAACGGGAGTTCTGAGGCCGAATGAGTGACCTTGGTGGCTGTTGCTCGTTGGGCTGGGTGGCAGGTGTCCGGCCTTGAGGGCGGGGGTGATGTGGTGGGTGGTTTGCGGAAGCCGGCGGCGTCCTTCGTGGTGCCCGGGCCTTGCGGGGTGGCGGTCCGGGACCGTCTGGGGCACCTCACACCTCAGGACGAGATGGTGCTGCGCGCGGTCGGTGCGCACCAGGGCGCGCTGGCTTCCCGTGATCTCAAGACCCGCTGTGCGGAGGGTCTGGAGCACGGTGCGGAGACCTGGGCGTCGCGTAAGCGGGAGCTGACCGGGGTGTCGTCGTCGCGGATCGCGGGGGCGATCACGAAGGCCACGCACGATCAGTGGGCGCTCGCGCGCCGTTGCCAGGCGGCGTATATCCAGAACCGGGAGGCCGGGATCAAGACGTTGCGGCACCGGCTGTCCCTCCCGCTCGGGGAGAGGGGCACCAAGCGCGCGGCGGGTGGTTACCGGTCGAAGAGCGAGTGGTTCCGCAAGTCCCGCCGCCTAGCGGCGCTGGAGGCGCGGCACACGGCGGCTGTCGCCGACCGGCAGGCCGGACGGGTGCGGGTGGTGAGGGGCGGTAAACGTCTCCTCAACACCCGCCACCACCTCACCGAGGCCCGGCTCACCGAGGAGCAGTGGCGGGAGCGGTGGGAGGCGGGACGGTTCGTCGCTGCTGATGGTGAGTC